>JBDSBS010000977.1:0-4200 GCA_039921435.1 Planctomycetota bacterium
CGGGCCTGGCGAGTTCTTTGGCAGCGCGAAGAACGGTGTCGATGTCGAGCAGGCGATTGCAGCCGCGGTAGCCGTCGAGCAGCTGCTTGGCCTCGGGCGAGGGACGGTCGGCCATGCCGATGGCGGAGACCCTGGCGCCGAGCGATTTCAGGCCGCGGAGGAACCCGTGGTTGTAAACGTGGGTGTCGGGTGCCAGGAAGAGGACGTGCATCGCGCGTGAGGATCATGCAGGCAAGCCGGCCTTGCTCCAAGGCGCGCGGGGCGGGTTTGCCGGTTGGACTACGGCGCCGCGTCCGGTCCCGGTCCGGTGGTGGGCCCAGCGCCGTCGGCGGCCATTGCGGCGCGCGGCACGACCTTGCCGTTGCGCACGGTCAGCACGACGCTCATGGGGCCGTCGTTGCACGACTCGACCTGCATGGTGGCGCCAAAGCGACCCGTGGCGACGGTGAGTCCGGCCGCCGTCAGTTGAGCGGCCACGCGTTTGTAGAGCGGTTCGGCCAGGGCAGGTGCCGCCGAGTCGCCGAAGTCGGGGCGATTGCCATGGCGCAGTTCGGCCGCGAGCGTGAACTGGCTGATGACGAGGCAGCCGCCGCCGATGTCGCGCACCGAGAGATCCATGGGCGTGCGGTCGGGAAAGATGCGGAGGCACTGCAGCTTGCGCGCAGTGGTGTCGGCATCGACTTGGGTGTCGCCGCGTTCGACGCCGACGAGCAGCAGGAGGCCGCGCTCGATCGCGCCGATGCATTCGTCGGCCACGGTGACGCGCGCCCTGCTCACGCGCTGCACGAGAGTGATCACGTGGGCAGTGTAGGTGGTGCGGTGGGTCGGCAGCACGCCGTGGTTTCAGTTTACGAACGTGCGGTTCGATCTCGGCGGCCTTGCCACTGGCTTCCGCAACGCGACGGCCACGGGACTGCTACTGTGGCTCCTCGGCCTGCCCGCCAGTGGCGGGCGGCGGCGGGGCCTTGACCCCCCGAATTGGCTGTCACACTCGGCTGGAACTCTGGCTGCAACTCCGGCTGGAACTCGGCCAGCAACTCCGCTGAGCTGCGTAGGAGCGGTTCGCCGTGCGCATGCCTAGAATCCGCGGCCACATGAAGATCGCCTGCATTGGCGGCGGACCCGCGTCGCTTTACTTCGCCATCCTGCTGAAGAAGCGCACGCCTGCCGTGGAGATAGACGTCTACGAGCAGAACAAGGCGGACGACACGTTCGGCTGGGGCGTGGTGTTCTCGGACGAGACTCTCGGCAACTTCGAGACTGCGGATCCCGAGAGCTACGCTCGCATCCGCGAGAACTTCGTCTACTGGAGCGACATCGACACCTTCTACGGTGTCACCAAGAGTGTCACCAAGAGTGGCACCAAGAGCGGCGCCAAGAGTGTCGCCAAGATCACGAGCACGGGACACGGCTTCTGTGGCCTGGCGCGCAAGCGGCTCTTGCAGCTCTTGCATGAACGTTGTCGAGATCTCGGCGTGCGCTTGCATTTCCAATCTGTGGTTTCCGACTTCGAGCGGCTTGCCGCCGAACACGATCTCATCGTCGCCGCCGACGGCGTCAACTCGAAGGTACGCGAGCTCTACGCGAATTCGTTCCGGCCGCAGCTCGACTGGGGTCACTGCAAGTTTGCGTGGTTTGGCACGACCAAGGTCATGACGGCCTTCACGTTCGTGTTCCAACCGACCGAGTGGGGTTTGTTCCAAGTGCATGCCTACCCGTTCGAGCAAGGTCGCGGCACGTGGATCGTCGAGTGTCGCGAGGAGACGTGGCGGCGCGCGGGTCTCGACCAGTTCGACGAAGCGCAGACTGCAGCGTTCTGCGAGAAGTTGTTTGCCGAGCACCTTGCAGGCGAACGGCTCCTGACCAATCGCTCGATCTGGCGCACGTTCCCCACCGTACGCTGCGATTCGTGGCGCCATGAGAACGTCGTGCTCGTCGGCGATGCGGCGCACACGGCGCACTTCTCGATCGGTTCGGGCACCAAGCTCGCGATGGAAGACTCGATCGCGCTTGCCGATTCGATCGCCGCGCACTCCCAGTCGGTTCCCGCGGCGCTCCTGGCCTACGAAGAAGAACGACGCCTCGACGTGCTCAAGACACAGCGCGCGGCGCAGACGAGCCTCGAGTGGTTCGAGAACAGCGAGCGTTACGTCGGTCAGAGCCCCGAGCGCTTCGTGTTCAACCTGATGTCGCGCAGCCACCGCATCACCTACGAGAACCTGCGGCGACGCGATCCCGCGCTCATTGCGCGACTGGATGCTCAGGTCGCTCGCGAAGAGGGTGCGGTGGGCGGCGATGCACCGGCACCGCCTGCGCTCACGCCGTTCCAGGTGCGCGGAATGCAGCTGCACAATCGCATCGTCGTGTCGCCGATGTGCCAGTACAGCGCCACCGACGGCGTGCCCGACGATTGGCATCTCGTGCATCTCGGCAGCCGCGCGGTCGGCGGGGCCGCCCTCGTCTTCACGGAGATGACCAACGTCTCGGCGATTGGCCGCATCAGCGAGGGCTGCACCGGCATGTGGAACGAGACGCAAATGTCAGCCTGGCGCCGCGTCGTCGAGTTCGTGCACGGGCGCTCGGCAGCGAAGGTTGGCATGCAGTTGGCGCACGCTGGCCGCAAGGGTTCGTGCAGTCGACCTTGGCAGGGGGATGCGCCGCTCGCGGCAGGTGGTTGGCGCACGCTCGGCCCGTCGGCGATCGGGTTTCGTCCGGACTGGCCGCCGCCCAAGGCAATGGACCGCAGCGACATGGAGCGTGTGGTTGCCGAGTTCGTGCGCGCGACGGTGCTCTGCAAGCAAGCCGGTTTCGACGTCATCGAACTGCATATGGCGCACGGCTACCTGCTGTCGAGTTTCTTGTCGCCGTTGTCGAACCACCGCACGGATGCCTTTGGCGGTTCGCTCGAAAACCGGGCGCGATTCCCACTCGAGGTGCTCACCGCCGTGCGGGCAGCGTGGCCGCAAGCGAAGCCGCTCTTCGTGCGCATCTCGGCGACCGACTGGTTCGACGCCGAGGGCAAGGGCTTCACGGTCGACGAGGCCGTTCAGGTGGCGCGCTGGCTGCGCGAGCACGGTTGCGACGTGATCGACGTCTCGTCGGCGGGCAACGTGCCGGAGTCGCAGCCGCAGTACGGCCGCATGTACCAAGTGCCCTTCGCCGAACGCATCCGCTTTGAGGTCTCCATGCCGGTCATGGCCGTCGGTGGCATCCAGGGCATCGACCACGCTCACACGGTCGTCGCCGCTGGCCGGGCGGACTTGTGTGCGATCGCGCGCGCTTTCCTGGCTGATCCCTACATGGTGCAGAGCGAGGCCAACGCGCGCCGCCTCGAAGGCTATCCGTGGCCACCGCAGTACCTGGCCATCAAGCGGTAGCGCGCGGCGCGGTCCTTCATCACAGTGTGAAGAAGTGTTACATGTGAGCCAATGTCACATGTGAGCCAGTGTCACAGTGTGAACTCGTAGACCACGATGTCGTCCACCGCGATCGGCGTCGCCATCGTGTCCAAAAAGGTCGTCAGCGCCGTGTTGCGGTGCTCGGGGTCCACGACGAAACCGACTCTGCCTCGCAGGCCCGATTGGCGGGCGAAGTGCAGCGAGATCTGCAGCTTCTCGGTGGTGTCGATGTTCGCCCACGTCTGCGTGTGACCGAAGAAGACCTG
Organism: Planctomycetota bacterium; assembly: GCA_039921435.1. Lineage (GTDB taxonomy): Bacteria > Planctomycetota > UBA1135 > UBA1135 > UBA2386 > DASVAL01. The sequence goes on from JBDSBS010000977.1 coordinate 3,665, forward strand.
CGGCACGCCGGGCGCGCTCGTCAACGCCCAAGAGCAGCGATCGAGCCAGGGCAGTGCCTTCTGCATGATCGCGGGCGTCCCGTTGTCGACGAACTCGAAGCGGCCGATGAGCGCGTGCGTGCAATACGCGCCCCAGGTCGCGGTCGCCGCGGCTGCAAGCACGAGTGCCGCGCCGGCGATGCGCAGGCGCAGAACGTCTTGCCGCAGCCACTGCATGCCGACGAGCGGCACGATGGAAGCGAGGGCGCACAGGCCGGCGAAGCCCTGCAGCGACCAGAAAACGTGGCCGAGCGCGTGCGCGAGCATCAGCGTGTAGTTCAGGATGCCGGGCACTGTCATGGCGACGCCGAGCCAGGCCAGTCGCCGCATCCCGGGCGTGCGCACAGCGAGCGCGAGGGCGAAGCCGAGCACCGCGAGTGCCACGAGTGCACCGTTGCCGTGTGCGAGCAACAGGTCCTCCATCGCGTGCTGAAACTTCAGCCAGGTCTCGGTCGTACGCGCGGCGCTGTGGTCCGCCTTGGTGGCGCCGAGCAGTT
>JBDSBS010000978.1:0-4547 GCA_039921435.1 Planctomycetota bacterium
CTCTTGCGTGCGATCGAGCATAGGTTGGACTCCGAGCCAAGTTACCGCGGGGCCGGTCGCCGGAAGACCCAGTAGTTCTGCAGAAGGAAGCTCGCGACCGAAGCAATCCCGATGGCTGCGATCTGCCCCACCACTGGTCCCATCAAGCCGCTCTCCACGATCGCTCCGAGCAGCAGCATGTTGAGCACAAACGCACCGCCGTTGGCGGCGAGGTACTTGGGGAAGTCGCGGTTCGTGCGACCGTGACCAGCGAACGTCCAGTGACGGTTCATCACATAGCCGGTCACGATGCCGCCGCAATACTCCAGGACCAAAGCCAACGAGTAGTGACAGCCGAGCCACACCAGGAGAACGTAGACTCCATAGAAGACGAGGGTGTTGAGGCCACCGACGAAGAGAAACTTGAACGACTTTGCCAGCACGGTTTCGCTCTGGGCATCGTCGCGCCCCAAACGCGCCAACGCCAGGGCGCGCAACGTCAATCGATCGTGCCCTTGCCGGCATTCGACAGTGCCGACACCGCAGCCAACTCGGCGAGCTGGTTGAAGACCTGCACGCCCCGCCGCGCTAGGCTCGGAGGAATCGCGAGGGACCACGACGCACTGCTGCCCACAGGCAACAGCACCGCGAGGGCGTCCGGCGCGGCGAGCTGTCGACGGCGGCGTAGATCCGCCTGATTCCGGCGGTCTGAGCTGGCTCTGATTCCATCTCCCGTTGCGCAGCTTTTGGCTCTGGTTCTTGGCGATGGCGGCGAAGGTGCTGAGCCCGGTCACCATGACCGGCAGGCCGCCGCCGAGGTTCTGCACCTGCAACGCAAACACACCGCCGAGCACCGGGGCCGGGACGACCTGCAGCACGGGCGCGCTGCCGAGCCCGGCACAGCCGCCGCCAAGCGACTGCCACTTGGCGTAGTGCCCGTAGAGACGCAGACCGGCCTGGTGGTCAGCGAGCACGAGTCCGCGCGAGCCGTTCACATCGCACAGGCGCGCGACCAGATCAGCGCGTTCGGGCAGCGGCAGCGGCCCGCCGTGGTCCTGCAGCCACGCCACCCCACGACGGCGCTCGTTGATCGCCGAGTCGTGCCAGCACGTAGAGCACCTGCGCCTGCACCACCGTCGGCGTGTCCACCCGACGCAAGTAGTGCAACCGTTCGCGCAGGGCGGGCACTGCGTGCGTGCCGAGGCTCTCGAGCGTGCGAACGGCATCGACTTGTTTGGCGCGCGTGGCGCGCTGGGACGGTGCCTCGTGGTCCCCGTTCGGCGGCGGCGTCGACGGCGAAGTGCTGGCCCTCGCGTTCCGCGACCAGGGCGAACTGTGGCCCGGCGGCGTGTTCCGCGCCGCGGCGAGCGGCGTGCCAGGCAACTCCTTCGTCGTCGACGTGCTCGGTCTTCCGCCCCCAGGCGGTGCCCATGGCGAGCCTGTGGCCGCAGGGCGGCGCCGGCTGCACGCTGCTGGTCAGCCCGGACCTGCTCGTGGTGCGGCTTCCCACCGGGGGCGTGGTCACGACCGAACTCGCCATTCCGCCGGCCGCGGCCCTGGTCGGGTTGACGCTGCGCGAGCAACTGCTGCCAGATCGCCAGATCGCATCCCGATGCTGGCCATCGTCACGCGTCCCGCAAGATCACAACCGGCGAACATCGGAACAGACGGACGAGATCGACGAGCGAGAACGGCGCGAGGTCGAGCAGCCAGGTGACGCGGGCATCTTCGCCCGTCGCACGCACGGCCTGCACGCACCGGCGCCAGGCCAAGCGTGTAACCTGGTTTTCGAGGCAGCCGATCGGGGCTTCGGCGATGTCGCGCCACGTGATGTGCTCTTCCCCCGACGGCTTGTCGTTCGGGTCGCAGCGACGCGCTTGCTGCCAGGCCTGCCAGCTCGCGAGCAGGCCCTGCGCTGCGTCCGGGGCAGCACACACAGCCGTCGCCGTCAGCGTGCGTGGCGACAACTGCAGCCGAACGTCGAGCGAGCAGCCGACCGCGTCGAGCAGAGCGCCGAGCCGGCTCTTCGCCGGCACGAGCAGCCACGCCGGCGGCTGGCCGGGTGCCGCGCGATCGTGCAGAGTCGCCAACTTGGCGCCGCGCGATGCGATCTCCATGGCCACGGGCCACGCCTCGAGCTCGGTCGCGGTCGCACGCACTTGCCAATCCCCGAGCTTGCCCCGCACTTCGCCGCCTTCACTCGACCAGACCTCGCCGCCCACTTCGCGAAGTCCCTGCACGATGCGCGCTGGCTGGAAGACGCCGCCCAATTGGAACCACCACTGGTCGCGTTCGCCGTGACGCAGCGCGATCAGCGCATGGTCGACGCGCCAATTGCCGAACCGCGTGGCGAGCTCGTACGGAAGCTGGCCGGGACGATCGAGGGCGAGCTGGCCTACGCAGTATTGGGCGGGCGACATCGACCCACCAGATGCCAAGGCCACGGTGCTCAGGTAGCCCAACATGCACGTTCGCCACGCGGCGAGCGCCGCCGCCGCGCCCGGCATCGCCGCACCGTGCACTCCCAGCACGAGGTCGACGTCGTCGGGCATGCGAGCGAGGGCTGATTGCAGTGCCGCGGCACCGTTGCGTTTGGCGCGCTGCCGATCGACCTCGTCGCTCGCCGCCCAGCCGAGCGGCACCGCGTGCTCGGCGTACGCCTGGGCTGCGGCCGCGCGCACGAACGCATCCCGGCGGCCGACGGTGGCGTAGCTTCGGAGGGCGTCAAAGGTCACCGCGAGGTCGCTCGTGGCGAGATGCCGCACCCGCAGCAGATCGACCAGTGCATCGGGGCGCAACTGCAACAGCGCATCGGGAAGCACGGTCTGGCCGAGCGACAGCTTGCGCAGTCGCCGCGAGCTTTCGTCGAGCGCCGCCGCACCACCGTCGCCGTGCACCAGCAGCGGTAACAGGATGAACGGCCCCCATGCCGCGAGTTCGTCTTCGCCGGCATCCACGCCGTTCTCGCCGCGTACGAACGACCCGGGGAACATCGGCACCCACTCGCCGAACTGCGGTTCGCGCGCCCCGGCCGCATTCGCGAGCTTCCGCACCTCGAGCCGGCCGGTCTCGGACTGGCGCCACGGCAGATCGACGAAGTCCTGACCTAGCAGCACCAGGGCGACGAACCAGAACGCCAGGCCGTGCGCAATGTGCATGCGCATAGGATCCCACGTCACAGCGGCGCCGTCGACCGCCGCACGCGGCCGCAGCGGCCGCAGCATCGCCGCTGGTTTCAGTGCCACGCGAAGCGCAGCGGCGCGCCGACCACCAGCGAGCCCGCGGGCGTCAGGATCACCGATTGCAGCACCAGTACGAAGTCGCGTGGCACCACGGCAAAGCTGCGGGTGAACGCGCCAACGCCACTCGCCGGCAGCACGGACACGTCGAGAATCGGATCGCTCGGCAGCAGCCATGCCTCACCCCAGGGCGTGGCGTAGGCGGGCACCGGCAGGCCAGCGAACGTGAACCGCGCGCTGGCTGGTTCACCGTGGGTCGTGACGTTCAGCGTGGTCGGGCCATGCGTGATCGCGAGGCTCGGCACGATCGTCGACGTCACGGTGGCGGGGCCGCTGATCGGCAGGCCGAGCACGACGACGCTGGGGTCGATGCGGATGCTGCCGCCGGTGGTGGCGATGCCCGGTCGCGGCAGCGCGACGATGGCGGCGGGCGATGGTTCGATGAGGGCGCCGCCGGTGAGGCTGAGTTCGCCGGCCTCCACGACGATGCCGGACTCCGCCACGGGGAACGATGCCGTGGCACCGCCGGTGATGCGGCCACCTTGCACGACGACGCTGCCGCTCACGAGTCGCAGTCCCGGGGTGAAGCCGTATGGCGTCAGCACTGCGCCATCGAAGGCGACGCGTGCGTTCTGGACGGTCATTGTCGGCAACCTGCCGCCGTGAAAGCTGACCTGCGCGCTGTTGCTCACCGCCAGCATCCCGTACGTCAGCCATGGGCCAAGCATGTAATCGACGCCGTCGAACACGACCGGCCCACCGTTGTTCGCGACCTGCATCGTCGTCGTCTGGTTGAAGAACTCGACCGCGGTCCGGTCGATGACGACGGTGCCACTCGATTGCGTGACGCTGATGCCGAACACCCTGCCGCCGGCCACCACGCAAGCCTGCGCTGCGGGCACCCCTGTAATCAGCAGCGCGACCGTCACCGCAGCGGCGCACCGACCTCGGCGCCGGGTTGCAACGTGATGCGGATGCCCTTGGTGCAGGTCACCGGTGTGTAGCTTCCCGGCTGCACGTCGAGTTCGTCGCCGGCGACCGCGGCGTTGATCGCGTTCTGCAGCGCTGCGCTGCCGCCGCTGACGATCGTGGCCTGCGCCGCCAAACCGGACATGCTCGATGCGATTGCGAAGAAGACCGTGACGGAACGGTGCAACATGACGCAAGTGTCATCGACAGCACGGCCGGCGTCGAAGGGCGGACGCGGGCTGGGGATCAGCGGAGGCTCAGAGTGCGCGGACCGCGCAGGTCAGTGCGTTCGAGCTGTAGGTGCCGATCGACGTGAAGCCGGGGCTGAACGCGATTGTGCCCCGGCCCCTCAGCCAAACA
>JBDSBS010000979.1:0-6015 GCA_039921435.1 Planctomycetota bacterium
GTCGGGCGGCAATCCGCAGGACTTCCAAAGCAAGTTGCGCGGCGTGATCGGCAAGGCCGGCGGCAGTAGCCCGCTGGTGGCCAACCGCGCCAACGTGCAGCTCGCGCACAGCCTGCGAGACACAAAGGACTTCGACGGCGCCAAACGGATCTACGAGGATCTCGCCAAGCGCGACAACGTCGACTCGAGTTCGCGCGCAGGTGCGTTCCTCGGCCTCGGGCACCTGTTGCTCGCCGAGGGCACGTTGGAGAACAAGGACCTCTTCAAGCAGTCCCTGCTGATGTTCCTGCGCGTTCGCCTCGAGACGCGCGACGCTTGGCCAAGCCTGCAGGCCGAGGCGCTGTATCACGCAGTCCTGGCGGCGGACAAGTGGCGCGGTGCCGAGTACCAGTACATCATGTCGGGTTGCCGTCGGGCACTGTTCGCCGACTTCGGCGGATCCGAATGGGCGCAGCGAGCCAAGGCCGGACGCTGAGTGTCGCGAGAGAACGAGCCCAGCGAAGGTCATCACCGCGAGAGCCAGCCCCGCGCGGGTCCAGCGAAAAGAACGGCGAAAGGAACGCCGAAAGAAGGCGCGAAGAGGGCTGCGAAGCGGGCAACGCAGCGAACTGATGGACGCCGGACTCCGACGGGCCCCGTTCTCGCTGACCGGCCAGCCCGTTGGGACGACTGCCTGTTCTTCCTGTTCTGGCTCGGCTGCGTCGTGTGGGTGCGGCTCTGGTTTCGACTGCGGGTCGAAGGTGCGGCGCCGGCAAATGGGGCCTACGTGCTGGCTGTCAACCACGCGTCCTTTCTCGACCCATTGCTGGTCGGGACGAGCGTTCGCCGGCGCGTCGTCTACATGATGACGGAGGTCGTCTGGCGCTCGCCGTGGCTCGGGTGGTTCTATCGGTGGAACCGCACGATTCCGCTGGCCGTGCGCGGCGGCAATCGCGAAGCCATGCGCGCCGCCCGCAGCGTGCTGCAGCAGGGGCGCGTGATCGGCATCTTCCCCGAAGGTGGGCTCAGCCGCGATGGCCAGCCGCTGCTGGGCAACCCGGGCGCCGTCTCGCTCGTGCTCAACGAAGGCGTGCCGATCGTGCCCGTTGGGATCGTCGGAGCTAGTGCGGCGATGCCTCTGGGCGCCTGGTGGCCGCGGCCACGCCGCATCACGATCCGGCTCGGCGACCCCATCACGCCGCAGGAGTTGGATGCGATCGGCGGCGGCGATCGCCGCGGTCGCCTGCAGGCGGCGACGCGACTGATCATGCGGCGCATCGCGTCGCTGACAGGTCACGAGTCGCGCGAAGCCGTGCTCGAATCGCACGACGCGCTCGAAGCGACGGCCAACCGAAGCGAGCGCTGACCAACTGGCCTCGCCGGGCCCGTCGCCGAAGACGCGAGCGTGTCGTGCGTGTCGCCGGGCGCCGTCCTGCCTTTCGCCGGATTTCTTGGCACTTTCAGGGGCGCCAAATCCACTGAAGCACCGGCGGCACGCTGTCCCCTGAGGGTTGGGGACATGGAACGAAGCGAGGACGTATGGACACAGGCACACACTCATGCACAGTCATTCTTGCGGCGCTACACCGACACGTGGACTCGGAACCACCGAGACGACCTCGTTCAGGAATCGGCGATGGCGGCGTGGCGCTGGGCGCGGCATGTTCGCAACGAGGAACGGTTTTGGGCAGCTGTCCGCACGATTGCTCGACGCGTGCGCATTCGTGCGCTCGGCAGAGTCGAGCGGCGCGCCTCCTTGCAGCGGGCTTCGGGCGAGCCACTCGACTCGTTCGCGGTAGCGGCCGCTGATCCTGAATCGGGCTCCGGCCGCTACTTGATCGCGGGCCGGCGCGTGCCGTTGCGCTGGGCCAGGCCTTGTCTGCAGCGAGCCTTGACCCGTCTCTCGCTGATCGACCGGCAGTTGCTGCTCGGCTTCTACGAGGGCTTCTGCTGCGCGGAATTGGCGGCGCGCTGCGGGCGAACCGAGCAATGCGTCAAGACTCGGATCCACCGGGCTCGGCGTCGTGTGCAAGAGGAAATCGAGGCGAGCGTTCGCGCGGCGGACGACCTCGACGAGTCGTGAAACCGAAGAACGAAGGAGAATCAGATGAAGGTTGTCTTGATCATGTGGTGTGTTTGGCTGTCGTTGCTCATGCCCGTCTTGGGCCAGAGCGGAACTCCGGGCGGCAACGAGGGCGAAGGGGGTGCCAAGGGCAGGTTGGGCAGCGAGCGCGCCGAGAACAAGGCCGCAAGTGCTCGAGTGGCCTTCAGTGAGGCAGGCCGATCGGCGTTGACTTCGGCCAAAGAAGCTGCGAACCGGAGCCGCGGCGTGCGCGGACCCGAGCGCGCCAAGATCTTGGAGTTGGCAGCCGCTGCTTACGACAAGGTCGTCGTCGACTTCCGCGGCGAAGCGCCGGTTGCTGCCGCGGCCGCGTTCGCCGCCGCGGATCTGTGGCGTCAGCAGGGCAGCTTGGCGCTGGCCGAAAAGGACTATCTGCTCGCTGCTGCTGCCGACGCTGGTCGCTACGCCCAGCGCGGCCTGCTCGGAGCGGCGGACATGCAGCGCCGGCAGAAGCGGATCGACGAGGCGGTGGCGACCTACGCGAAGGCCGCCGCCGTCGACCAAGGCAGTGCGCGCGCTCAGGAAGCTCGGCTCTGGCAGGCTCGCCTGCTGCAGAGCGCCGAACGGCTGGACGAGGCGATCGCGGCGTTCCAGTCGGCGCTCGAGAGCGCCGAAGGCGGGTCGCAAACAATCGATGCCGCCAACTACCTGGCGTCGGCTTGGATCCACAAAGGGGACCTCGATGCGGCGGGCCGGGCGATCGAGCATGCCGAGCAATTCGTCAGCGAACTCGGTGAAGAAGACCCGATCGTCGTCGAGAGGCTGCGCAAGGCGCTGGAGTCGATGTCAGCGCGCAAGGCGCTGCAGCGAGCACGAGACAAACAGAACGAAGCGGGTAAGGATGCCGCCGCGCTCGAAGTCGGGCGGCGACACACCGGCTATGAACTCGCGCCGGGCGGCTGTCAGCGCACGCCGATGCCGTAGTAGGTGAAGCCGTGCGCACGAACGCGGCCGCCGTCCCAGATGTTGCGGCCGTCGAACAGCACGGGGCTCTTGAGCTTCGTCTTGACCTCCTCGAGATCGACGTGGCGGAACTCGCTCCACTCGGTGACCAGGATCAAACCGTCAGCGCCCGCGCAGGCCGCCAGGGCGTTGTCGGCGTAGCCAATGCGGTCGCCGATGGCGCGCTGTGTCTCCTTGATGGCCTCCGGGTCGAACGCCGTAACGGTCGCGCCAGCCTCGAGCAACGCGGAGATCAGCACGAGGCTCGGGGCTTCTCGCATGTCGTCGGTCTTCGGCTTGAACGCGAGCCCCCAGATTGCAAAGTGGCGACTGCGCAGCTCGCCGTAGTGCTTCTTGACCTTGGCGAACAGAAGCTTCTTCTGCTCCTCGTTGACCCGCTCCACAGCCGGAACGATGTGCGGTTCGTAGCCGTGCGCTTTCGCCGTCGAGACGAGGGCGCGCACGTCCTTGGGGAAACACGATCCTCCGTAGCCGACGCCGGCGAAGAGGAAGGGAAACCCGATGCGCGCATCGGTGCCGATGCCTTTGCGCACATGATTCACATCGGCGCCGACTGCTTCGCAGATGCGGGCCATCTCGTTCATGAACGAGATGCGGGTCGCGAGCATCGCATTGGCAGCGTACTTCGTCATCTCGGCCGATGGCGGGTCCATGATCAACAGCGGCTTGCCCGTGCGCAGGAAGGGGCTGTACAGCTCCTCCATGACTTTCCGCGCCCGCTCCGTTTCGCAGCCGACGACGACCCGGTCCGGCTTGGTGAAGTCGTCGATTGCAGCACCCTCTTTCAAGAACTCCGGGTTGCTGACCACGTCGAACGTCTGCTTGGTTCTCGCGGCGATACGTTCGCGCACCTTTGTGTTGGTGCCCACCGGCACCGTGCTCTTCAGGACGACGACCTTGTAGTCGTTCATGTGGTCGCCAATGCTGTCGGCCACGGAGAGCACGTGGCTCAGGTCGGCGCTGCCGTCCTCGTCTTGTGGTGTGCCGACCGCGATGAAGACGACCTGCGCCGACTTGATGGCGCCCTTGACGTCGGTGCTGAAGAACAGCCGGCCTTCGGCGACGTTGCGCTGCAACAGCTCTTCGAGTCCTGGTTCAAAGATCGGGAGCTCGCCCCGCTGGAGGCGGGCGATCTTGTCTTCGTTGACGTCGACGCATGCGATGCGGTTGCCGGAGTCCGCGAAGCAAGTTCCGACGACGAGGCCAACGTAGCCGGAGCCGATGACTGCGATCTTCATGAGAGGGGATCCTGGGGGGGCGGACCGTAGCGAAGTAGAGACTGAGTGCAACCAGGAGGGTGTCGCCGCTGGCTCGGGCCGGTAGGATTCGGCAGATGAAGCGAGCCTACTTCAGCGTAATCGGCCTGTTGGCAGGCGCCTGCACCATCCCGAACTCGGTGAATGCGCTCGGGGAACGTTCTCCGCCGCCCGAGTTCGGCCGCCCCGCATGGGTGCGCGTCTGCGCGGGCACGGGCGCCTGGATCGGCGGCATTCTTGGCGGCGTCGTTTCGATCGTCTTGTTGCCGGCTACATACCCGATCAGCCTGCTGGCCGCCGACGGTCTCGGCGAACACGCCGCGAGCGAGTTCTTGTTCTTTCCGGCCCTGGGCGGCGCGGCCCTCGGCCACTGCTTGTTCGGCATGCCGCCGGACTTGCTCGACTACACGTTCCGCCGCGCGTGTTTCGGGTCGCCGCATCCAGTCGCTAGCTATGAGTGGACGCCGCTCGACGGTCCGATGGTGCCCAAGACAGAACCGGCCGCTGACCTGCCGAAGTAAGAGCCAAGGCGTATCGGTGCTAGGCCTGTCGGCCACGTCGGCACCCGGTCCGTCCGTCCGTCCGTCCGTCAGGACGCGCCGTATCTAGCGAGGGGGCAGCGTGGTAGATTGCGGCCCCTCGGGCGATTAGCTCAGTTGGTTAGAGCGCCTGCCTTACACGCAGGATGTCGGGGGTTCGAGTCCCTCATCGCCCACCAGGCAAGTTCCTCCTTCGTGCCAAGCTCCAATGAACTCATTTTGCCGAATCGGTCGACTCTCGGTGTGGTCCATGTTGGCGTCCCTCCTGCTGGCCTGCTCCGGTGGCGGTGGCGGCGCTAGCCCAGTTGTGCCGCCCCTGCCAGCGCCCGTGCAAGTGCCACCGGGGTCTGGTGGCCTGCGGATCACCATGGCCGGCACTTGGGAGATCCGCGGCAGCACGTTGGTCGACACCAACTCGCCCAACCCCATCCTGCCCGTCGACGGCACGAAGATCGTGATCGGCTCGACCGGCAGCGGTTCGGTTGGGATCCTATCGATCGGCGGCTTCACGGTGGATCGGACCCTCTTGGAGGCCCTGCTGGGCTTCGCCTTCGACTGGTATGTGAACGAGGCCGACGGCAAGATCCTGCTGTACGGCCTCGGCTACGACCGTCGCGCGCGGGGTGGAATACGCGAACAGGTTGGGCTCGCCGGCGGCACGATAGACGACAATTCAATTGCCATCGAGTCGTACAGCAGTACCCAGGTCGCGGGGCAGGACGAGGTCTACCAGCGCGCTCATTACACGCTCGCTCGCCTGTCCGTATCGACCCTTCAGCATCAGGAAGAGGGACTCAAGGCATCCGAACTGGGCCAGCCCGGTTCGCTGGAACAGCTGCTGCGTCAGGTCTTCAACGGTCGCTAAGTCCCATGTTCCAACGCCTTGCGGTGGAGTCTCGCGGCGCACTGCTTTCTCGCCACGGTGGGACCGCCGGCAGAGAGGAGGCGTATCAGCGGCCCCCGTTGTCCGATCCCGTCTTGCGAAAGGAACCATCGACGGCTCTTGTTCTGATCATCCCATGAAGAAGTCCAAATCAGCTCTCGTCTCGGCTGCCGTCGCAGGTCTCTTGCTCGGCAGCGTCTCCACCACTCTGACCTCCTGCTCCTCGAACCCGCCGGCGAAAGCGGGCGCCGCAGCAGCGAAGGACATGCATGC
>JBDSBS010000980.1:0-4001 GCA_039921435.1 Planctomycetota bacterium
GCGGCGGGAGCGGTTGCCCCTCGTCAGGCGATCACTGCCAGATCAGGTTGCTGTTGTCGCGCGCCAGAGCGTTGCGCAGCTTGGACTGCTCCAGGCGGTGCTGGTTGCACGGGGGCGTGTAGCGGTGGGCACAGAGGCTCGAGACGGCCTGCTGCATGAGCTGGGCGATCGTCATCGTGCCGAGGCACGGGTCGTGGATCACACACGCCGGGTGCACGAAGCCAACTGCGACGTTGAAGTGCATCGCGGCGAGTTGGACCGAGAGCGCGTAGCCCATGTTCCAGCTGTTGGCGCAGAGCAGATACCACCGCAGCGAGCACAGGTTGCCCGGCGCGACGTATTGGCCGCAGTTGTTGACCAGGCACAACATCGGCAAGGTCGACAGCAGGCCAAACTGCTGCACCTTGTGCAGGCCCTGACAGCTGTACCAGTAGCAGAGTGGGCGGGCATTGCAGGGCGGCATCGCCGCGGCGGCACCAAAGGCCTGGACCTGGGTGCCGTCACCGATGCGGAACGACGTGTAGGAGCGCACCGCGCACAGGCCCGAGACCGGGTGGATGCCACCGTCGAGCAGGTAGGGGTTGTTGGGGCCGTTGCTCAGGTCCCACTTGTCGCCGCACCAAGCCTTGAAGTTGCAGCCCGAGTAGACCGAGCGGCGGAACGGTTGCAGCAGCAGCCTCTGACCGACACCGTTGAGGCCGATGCCGAACACTGGTTGGGTCTGGTTGTTCGTGAACTGCAGCGACAGCGTGATGACGCCGGCGTTGTTGGCAACCGTGACGAAACGATCCAACGGGTCGTTGAGGGACACGACCTCGTCCAAGCCGTCGATCGGCGTGTCGGTGACGTGCCGGACGCCAGCAGAGGGTCGAACGCGAGGAAGACCTGCTCGGTAGTGAACAGGTAGACGATCTCGCCGGTCGTCGGGCTCGTCGTGGTCGGCACCTCGACGCCGCTTGCGTTGACGAGGCGCAGTGGGTGCTGGTTGTCGGTGCAGAAGAACTGGGCCGAGGCCGCGGCCGCGAACAGCGTGGCGGCGGCAAGAGAACGGACGGTGTTGCTGAGCATGGTTGCTGGGTTTCGGTTCGGTTTGGAATGCGGTCGAGGGAAGCTACCCCTCGATCGCGAACTGGCTGCTGGCTCCGCGTCCCCGTTGTTCACACGGCTCAACTGCGACGCGATTGGCCCTTGGCACCGCGTGTCGGCGAGTTCTCATACGAACAAACGCGTCAGGGAAAGTTCGGGGTGGCGGCGCCCGGTCACGCCTCGGCACTTGCGCAGCTCCATCCTTGCGTTGCGGCTAGGCTGCGGTACTCACGCAGGCGTGCTCGAACAGGTCCTGCTCGAACTGGCGCTGCTCTTCGCATTGTGCGTCGCCGTGTCGGTGACGTTCCACCGGCTTCGTCTGCCGCCGATCGTCGGCTTCTTGGTGGCCGGAGTACTCGTCGGCCCGCACGCGATCGGCCTCGTGCGCCACGAGGAGATGGTGCGCGAACTGGCCGAGGTCGGTGTCATCGTGCTGTTGTTCGCAGTGGGCCTCGAGGTGCCGCTCAGTCAGCTCAAGCGATTGCAGCGCGTGATCATGGTCGGCGGCGGCGTGCAGGTGCTCGGCACCGTGTTGGCGGCGACGGTCGTGTGCCTGCTCGCGGGCATGCCGTGGAACTCCGCCGTCTTCCTGGGCTTTCTGCTGAGCTTGTCCAGCACGGCGGCTTCGTCCAAGGTCCTCATGGACCAAGGCGAACTGTCGGCGCCGCACGGCCGCCTCGTGCTCGGCATCAACATCGCGCAGGACCTCGCCGTCGTGCCGATGATCCTGGTGATCCCGATGCTCGCGGTCGGTTCGGAGTCGCAGACTTCGCTGTCGCAGTTGCAGTCGCTGCTCAACCTGGGCATCTTCGCGGCCGTGGTGCTGGGCGCACGTCGGCTGGCGCAACCGCTGATGTCGCTCGTCTGCCGCACGCGCAGCCGCGAGCTGTTCGTGTTGTTCTTGGCGACGTGGTGCCTGTCGCTGGCCGTGATCACCGCGCACCTGGGGCTGTCGCTGGCACTCGGCGCCTTCCTCGCCGGCATCCTGCTGGCCGACTCCGACCACCACAGCCAGGCCGCCGCCGAGGCCGAGCCGTTTCGCGATGCGTTTGCGAGCCTGTTCTTCGTCTCGATCGGCATGCTGTTCGACTGGCGCGCCATCGCCGAGGCGCCGATCCTGGTCTCGGTCTGCCTGCTGGCGGCGATCGCCGGCAAGGCAGCCTTCATCATGCTGGCCGCATGGTTGCTCGGACAGCCGTTCTGGGTGCGGCTGCGCGGCGCACTGACGCTGGCGCAAGTCGGCGAGTTCTCGTTCGTGCTGATCCAGCTCGGCCAACATGCGAAGCTCATGCCGCCGCTCGCGGAGCGCATCTTCGTGATCGTCGCGGTGCTGTCGATCGCGAGCACGCCGCTGTTGTACGGGCTCGGGCGCCGACTCGCGGTCCGCGCGCGCGGTGCTGGCGACGACGCTCGACACGGTGGCAGCGAGCGACTGAAGGACCACGCGATCGTCGTTGGCTATGGGCCCACGGGTCGAACGGTGATGGCAGCGCTGCGGTCGTTGGGCATTCCGGTGATCGCGTCGGAGATGAACGCGGCCACGGTCAAGGCCGAGAAGGCCCAGGGAGTGCCCGTGCTGCTTGGCGACGCCACGCGCGTCGCGGTGTTGAAGGCGCTGGGCATCGAACGCGCGAGCTTGCTCGTGCTCGCCGTCAACGACACAGCAGCCACTTCGCGCATCGCACAGCTCTCGCGCCAGCTCAATCCCGAAGTGCACGTGCTGGCCCGCGCCGTCTACAACACCGAAGTCGACAGCCTGCGGCGCGCTGGCGCCAACGACGTCGTTCCGCAGGAACTCGAGGCCTCGGTCGAGATCCTCGTGCGGGTCTTGCGGCGCTTCCTCGTTGCCGACGACGAGATCGGTCGGCAGGTGCGCGAGGTCCGCGAGCGCGCCGGCAGCGGGGCGCGTACGATTCCGATCGTGGGCAACCAAGCCGTGGAGATCACGGACATGATGCCTGGGATCGGTTTTGCCGTCTGGCGCGTGCAGCAGGGGGCTCCATGCGCGGCGCATACGCTGGCGCAGGCCAATGTGCGCGGCCTTACGGGGTGCAGTGTCGTCGCCGTGCGACGCAACCACGAGAACTTGCCCGCGGTGACGTCGCACACGGTGCTCCACGTCGGGGACACGGTCGTGGTGATCGGGCCGCAGGCGCGCCTCGCCGACGCCGCCGCGATGTTTGCAGAACCAGTCAGCGTTGCGACCGAGGATGTGCCATGAAATCGTCCTACACGTTGTGGAGTGTCGTCTGCTTGCTCGTGAGCGTGCCGCTCGTCGTCTACCTGGCGCAGCGGCGCACGGCCAATGCCGTGCCCGTCGTGCGCTACGCCACGTTCAACGTTGCCATGAACCGCCCCGAGCCCGGTGCGCTGCTGGCGGAGCTGCGCGCCGGCAGGTCGGTGCAGGCTCGCCAGATTGCCGAGATCGTGCAGCGCACGCAGCCCGACGTGCTGTTGCTCTGCGAGCTCGACCGCGACGAGGCTGCCGAGACAGCGAAGGTCTTCGCGAGTCAGTACCTCGCAGTGCCACAGAACGGTCAGAGGCCGATCGAGTTCGAGTTCTCCTGGTGCGCACCCGTCAACACGGGGGAGCCCTCGGGCGTGGACCTGGACGGCGACGGCCGCAGCGATGGGCCAGGCGATTCGTTCGGTTTCGGCGCCTTCCCGGGCCAGTACGGCCTGGTGCTGCTCTCGCGCCACCCGATCCTCACCGATCGTGTGCGCACGTTCCGCAAGCTGCTCTGGAGTGCGATGCCGGGTGCGCTGAGGCCCGCGGGTTACTACAGCGACGAGGTCTGGAGTCGGTTGCGTCTGTCGTCGAAGAGTCACTGGGACGTGCCGATCGGCATCGGCAAACACCTGGTGCACGTGCTGTGTTGCCATCCGACGCCGCCGGTGTTCGACGGACCGGAGGA
>JBDSBS010000981.1:0-2633 GCA_039921435.1 Planctomycetota bacterium
CTATCCGTCGCACTACTCGAGCTGGTCGGTCTACGGCGGCTGCGGTTCGTTCGGTTGGAGCCTCTCGCTGTGGTACCCCTGGTGGCACTACCGCAGCTCCTACTGGAACGCGTGCTACGCCGATTCGTGGTACTACACCTGGTCGCGCCCGTACAGCCCCGCTGCCAGCTACTGGTGGTACCCGAGCACGACCTACTGCCCGGTCTACCTGACGGTGCCGAGCAGCGTGGTCGTGGTCGAACGCAGCAGTGATGACCGCAGCAGTGACGAACGCAGCGGGGACGAACGCAGCAGTGACGAACGCGCCACCTCTGAACCCACCGCGGAACCTGCCGACGCCGCTCCCGCTTCGGGCGAGACGATCGTCGCGGGCGGCAGCGTGGCCGGCTCGATTCGCACGCCCGACCTGCCGGCCGGCGGCGCTGCGGGCGCGCCAGCCGATGACCTCGCCAAGAAGTATGTCGAGCTCGGCGACTTCTACTTCAAGGCCGGCCGGTTCCTCGAAGCGGCCGACACCTATGGTCGCGCCCGGACCTACGCACCCAACGACGCGTCGGTGCACTTCGTGCTGGCCGACGCCGCGTTCGCGAACGGCGACTACCACTTCGCCGCGTTCCTGATCGGCGAAGCCGTGCGACTCGATCCCGCCATCGCTTCCGCCGAAACGGACAAGCGCACCTTCTATGGCGACGCCAAGGCGTTCGACGAGCAGATGGAAGGCCTCGACCACTACCTCGATGCCAAGCCGTACGACGCGCAAGCGCACCTCGTACGAGGCTACAACCTGCGGTTCTCGGGCCGGTCGGCGGCAGCGATGCACGCGTTCCGACGCGTGCTCGAGATCACGCCCGACAATCGAGCAGCGCTGGCCTTCCTCGCCGTGCTCGCGCCGAAGGGCGTCGAAGAGCCATCGATTCGCTGAACGACGACAACGCCTACAGCCTCGGGTCGCGCATAGACCGCTCGCCCCCGCCCGCAGGGGTCTGCCTCGATCGAAAGTGCGAGCGCGGCTCCAACCGGCCGGATCTGAGCGGATCGAGCGTCGCCTGGCACGCACACCGGCGCTACGCTGCCGACCTGATGCCTCGCCGAATCGACACGTACCTCACGGATCTCGTCAACAACGAGAAGTTTGCCTTCTACGAGACGGTGCGAGACTTCGGCGATGCAGAGATCGCCCCCCATCTGCTGCAGTGGGAGCGCGAGCACCAACTCATTCCCGACACGTGCCTGCAGGCCATGGGCAAGCTCGGCCTGTTCGGGCTGCCGATCGCCGAGAAGTACGGCGGCCAGGGCGGCGACCACACCGACCTCGTGCTCATGGGCCTGGCGATCGGCTACCACAGCCAGTCCGTCGCCATCACACCCGGCGCTGCGATCTCGCTTGGCGCCAAGCCGCTGCAATTGTGCGGCACCGAAGAGCAGAAGAAGGCGCATCTGCCGGCCTTGGCGCGCGGCGAACGCATGTTCGTGTTCGGGCTGTCGGAGCCAGGTCGCGGCAGCGACGCCGCCAACCCCGAGGTCACGGCCGTGCGCAAGGGCCGCAATTGGGTCATCAGCGGCGAGAAGTGCTGGTCGACCAACGCGCGCTGGGCGAGCCACGTCGTCGTGCACGCACTCACCGATCCCGACGGCGTCAACGGCCGCCGCTCGACGTGCTTCATCGTGCCGATGGAGCAGAAGGGCGTCTTTTACCAGGAGATGAAGGGCAAGAAGGTGTGGGAGCAGTCCTCGACCGGTTCGATCATGTTCGACAACGTCGAGGTGCCCGACGCGGCGATCCTCGGCGAGGAGAACGACGGCTTCAAGGTGATGGTGACGACGCTCAACGGCGGCCGCCTCTTCATCGCGTCGCTGGCCCTGGCGTCGCTGGCCTTCGCGCTCGACAAGAGCCGTTACTACGCCGAAGAACGCATCCAATTCGACGACAAGCCGATCGGCCGCTTCCAGCGCGTGCAGGATGTCATCGTCGACATGGACATCGCGCTCGAGCGCGGACTCACGTGGCTCATGCACTGCTGCCGCCTCTACGAAGAGGACAAGCTGTCGCGCGAACAGGCGGCCAAGGTCAAGGTCGACTGCAGCCGCACTGCGAGTGACTTACTCGGCATGGCGATGGAGGTCTGCGGCGGCGTCGCCTGCTTCGACGAGTTCGGGCTGATCCGGCACTACAACGACCTGTTCGTGACGCGGGTCGGCGAAGGCAGCAACTTCGCGCTCAAGGACCTGATCGTGCGCCCGCTGCGGCGGAAGTGATCGCGGCCTGCGTCACGCGTTCCGCCTGCCACTAGCGCTCACGGCCGCGAAGAGCGCCCCGAGCTTGTCGGCATCGAGCCGCCCTCCCGTGCGCACACTGCTGCACAGATCGAGACCGAACGGCGCGACGCTGGCGATCGCGTCCGCCACATTGTGCGCACCGAGGCCGCCCGCCAAGAACAACGGCCGCTCGACGCCGTCGCGGATGGCGCGGCTCAAACGCCAATCGTGCGTGCGGCCCGTGCCGCCGAGTTGCTTGACCGGCAGCTTCTGGTTGCCGGAGTCGAGCAGCAGCGCATCCACCCACGGCGCCACGCTGCGCGCTTCCTCGACCGACTCGGGGCCCGTCACGTGCACGACCTGCACGAGTTTGATGC
>JBDSBS010000982.1:0-3740 GCA_039921435.1 Planctomycetota bacterium
CGAGGTGAGGTCGAGCAAGTGTGGCTGGTCGCCGGCGTCGATGAGCAGATTGCCGGGATGCAGATCGCCGGGCAGCAGGCCTTGGTCGTGCATGGTGCGCAGCAGTTCGCCGGCGCGCCGCTGGGCCACGGTCGAACTCGCGAAGGTGAAGGGCTCAGCACCGTGGACCGTTCGTGTGATCAGGAAGCTGCGTTGCATGTCCCCGTCGGTCGCGGTGCCACAGGCGAGTGGCTCGACCACGGGCAGGCCGAGCGATTGCGCGCGCAGCAGGTTGTTTGCCTCGCGTTCGCCGCGCGGACCGCGCAGGGTGTCGCGCGCGCGATCGGCGAGCGTGTCGGCGCGAAAGACCTTGAGGTGCACTTGCACGTGGGCCAGTTCGCCAACCAGCACGCTGCGCACCGTGCGTTCCTTGGTGCGCACGAAGCCATGTTGCTCCCAATCCGCGACATCGTGTGCCAACAAGGCACGCATAGCGTCCGCCACCGGTGCGCATGCCGTGGCGCGCGCGCGACCGCAGGTCAGTGCGATGGAAAGCGGCAGGGGAACGTTGCTCGGCGTCGGGCCTTGCGGAACCATGTAGCGGACACGATGTGGAAGCTGCACCGATACTACCTGAAGGAACTGTCGATCAACTCCGGGATCACGTTCCTCGTGCTCTTCGCGGTGGTGCTGGTCTCCTCGATCACGCGCGGCATCCAGCGTTCGCAGGGTGGCGACCTGCTCGATGCGGTGATGATCATGTTGCTGTGGACGCTCGATTCGCTGCCGCATCTCTCGGCGATTGCGTTCTTGATGGCAACGGTGCTGACCTTCACCCGAGCAGCGCAGGACCGCGAACTGATCGCCATTCGAGCCGCCGGCATTTCCCCGCGGGTGCCCATGACTGCCGCCTTGTTGCTCGGCATCTTGCTGTCGGTGGCCGGCTCCTTCACTCTGCACTACGTGATCCCGTACGTGCACTACCACAAGTACCGGGTCATCGCGGAGGCGGTGCGCAATGCGTTCTTCAATCTCAATCTCGGTAGCGATCGCATTCCGGTAGGGGACACGGGTTACGTGATGACGTTTCGGCGCCGCGACGGCCGAAACTACCTGGACTGCACCGTCTACTCACCGCGCCCAATCGAGTCGATGTACTCGACGATCGTGCACGTGCGTCGCATCCGTTCGGTCGAGGATCAGTCGGACGAGATCTCGATCCTGCTGGAGGGAGTCGAGGACCCGATTGGCGGCTTTGTGGCCGCGGAAATCCCTATCTCGCTCTCGCTCTACGACGTCACTCACCGCGAGCGGCGGGACGACAACGACGCCGATCTGCGCAGCGACCAGTTGATTGCCGAAGTCATGCGCGGCGTGCACGCGGATCCGCTCGCTGCGACCTACACGCTCTTCCGGCGCTGCTGCTTCGCGCTGCTGCCGGCTCTGCTTGCACCCATTGGCTACTGCATCGCCGAGTTCGCTCGCGAACGCGGCCGGGTGCTTGCCCTCGTTCTGGCGCTGGTGCCACTGGCGATGTTCTACGTGGGGGAGGTGTTGGGTGCGCGACTCCTGCAGTCGACGCAGATTGCTTGGAGCAGTTGGACGCCGGCCGTGCTCCTGCTCGCAATTGGGGTGCCGCTGTGTTGGCGGGAGCTGCGTCGATGAGTCTGCTCGACCGCTACATAGGCCGCATAGTTGCCGGCGCGTTCGGCGCCGCGATGTTGTTCTTCTTGTTCATCACGATCGTCATCGACCTGCTCAACAACCTTGCGAAGTACGTCGACGGGGCGGCCCAGAAGGGGCTCGGCGGCATCGACCTCGCGATCTACCTCATCGTCTTCTACTGCAGGATGATGCCGGTCGTGTTCACGACAGTGACGCCGTTCGTCACCGTCATCGCCTGCATGTTTGCCGTCGCCAGGCTGCAGAATGCGAACGAGGTCGTGCCGATGTTGTTCGTCGGACGCAGCATCCAGCGGGTGCTGCGCCCGATGCTGTTGTGCTCTCTGCTGGCGGGTGCTGCGATGGCGGGCTGCTGGCAATGGGTGGTGCCACATGTCGGTTCGTCGCTCGTCGCCAGCGAGGCGTTCTTGCATGCGAACACCGCCTCGCTGAAGAACCTCGTGCACGAGACCCACGGCGAGTTTCGCCAGTACCTGCACGTGCGCGAGTACGATCCGACTTCGACCACGATGCGCGGTGTCAGCATGTTGGTCGAAGGCGACCTTGTCGCCGATGCCACGCTGACGAAGGCCGAAAGTGCCGTCTGGGATCAGGACCGAAAGGACTGGCGGCTCGGCAAGGGCATGCTGAACCGGCGGTCCGGTGGCACGCCGCTGGCATGGCTCGAGCGACCGGATCTGACCCCGACGATCGTGTTGCAACAGAGTCGCGACACCATCGACCCCGAGGGGCTGTCGTACACGGACCTCGTGGACCTCGCCAAGAGTCGGCCCAATCGCGCTGACGTGCGCCTGGCCCTGCACCGGCACGTGACTTACCCGCTGGCCAACCTGATCCTGCTGCTGCTGGCACTGCCCCTGGCCGTGTTCTACGAACGTGGCGGTCGCATCGAGCGGTTGCTGATGGCCATCGCCCTGTGCGGGAGCTACATGTTGTTCGACCTGACGTGCCAGAGTCTCGGCCAGCAAGGGCAGATACACCCCATTGTCGCCGCGTGGTCGCCGACCATCGTCTTTGGCGCGCTCGGAATCGTCCTGTTCGGCAGTACCAAGACATGAAGACTCCCGATGCCGAGCGCCGCGTTCCTGGCTGGACCGTGTTGTTGGTTGCGTTCCTTGTCATCGGCGCCCTGGCGTACGTGATCTTGCAGGGCACGCGGCGATAGTGGGTGCGTCGTCGGCGTGGGCAACGGTAAGGCCGATGCACCGAAAAGCCGTTGCCATAAGAATCGCGGTGATTCACCGCTGTGCGCCGGCGCGGGTCCTTTGCCCACCTCGGCACGCTGATACACTGCCGTGCCTCTCTCCCCGTCTCCCGTCGAAACTCCATGCTGAGAACTTTCTCCAGGGCCACGCTTCTGGCGTGTGCCGTCTCTGTCTCTCTGTCTGCGCAGGCACCCCAAACGCAGGACAGCCGCGGTCGGGTGCTGCTGCAGTACGCATCCTTCGACCCGCTCGCTACCCAGCCCGAGGTGCCCGCCGCCTTGCGCAGCACCGGTCAGCAGCGGCTGTGGATCGTGCAGTTCGCCAGTCGGCCGACGCAGGCCGGGCGCGATGCGATCGCGGCCAACGGTGGTGAGGTGATCGGCTACGTGCCGAGCGACTCCTACGTCGTGCGCATGTCGGCCAAGGCGGCCGGAGCCGTGCGCGGCATCGGCGTGATTCGCTGGGTCGGCAGCTACCACCCCGCCTACCGGCTCGAGCCAGCATTGCTGGCCAACCAGGTCTACCTGCAAGCGGAAGCAGCGAAGTACGACATCGTCGTCGTCAACAAGCACACCGACAAGCCTGCGCTGATCGCCAAGGTCAAGGCACTCGGCGGCCGCGTCGACGACGAACAGACCGGCAGTCTGCTGCTCGAGGTCACGTTGACGGGCCCGCAACTGCTGGCTGTCGCCGGCCTCGACGAAGTGTTGTGGATCGACCGCTGGACGCCAGTGGGGATCGACATGGACAACGCCCGCATCCAGGGCGGCGGCAACTATGTGCAGACGCAGGGTGGCTACACGGGCACCGGCGTCAACGCGCACATCTACGAAGGCGTCGAGGCCACGCACCCGGACTTCACGGGCGGTGCCA
>JBDSBS010000983.1:0-3115 GCA_039921435.1 Planctomycetota bacterium
TGGCGCCCGCGGTGGCTGACGCCAGCAACACCACTTGCAGGTTTGCGACCCGCGCCCTCGCGGCGACCGCCGTGCTGGCAGGGGAACGGCAGCAGGGCTGCTTTCGTCTTGTGCTTGCGGACGTTCCGCATGATTGGGCACTATTACGTCTCGGGATCCTGTCTTGCAAGAGTAGCGTTCTGGATTCTCGACGATTCTCGGACAGCGGGTTCACCGCGCTGATTCACCGCGCGGTGGCGTCGTTCGGCGCAGCTTCCGCTCAACCGGGCGACGACGGCATGATCGAGCGTCGGCTGCGCTCGTGATGCCGTCGGCGCGGGTTCGCGCCGTAGCGTGAGGGATAACGGTGGCCGCCGCAGACCGGCAAGGCATGCCAAGCCGACTGCTGGAATCGCCTTTCCGTGTCGGGACTGACTTACTCAGCTGCCCTTCTTCATCGGCGCCGCCGGCTCCTTGCCGCCGGCACCCGGGTACTTGGCCCAGAGGTCGGCATCGACCTCGGGCCGTCCTGGCTGGCTCGCGAGTTCGTAGCCGATGTCGTAGACGTAGCGCGCGACGCGCAGCAACTTCGGGAAGTTGATCTTGTCGGGCGTGTCGGTGGCCTTGTGGTAGTCGCGGTGTAGGCCCGTGAAGAAGAACGCGATCGGCACGCCCATGCGCGAGAAGTTGGCGTGGTCGCTGCGGCTGAACAGGCTCTCGCGCCCGTCCATGCCTTCTTCTTCGTCGCGGCCGATCATGTCCATCTGCAGCTCGGCTGCAATCGACGCCAGCGGGACGGGGCAGTTGTTGGCGAAGTAGCGCGAGCCGATCAGGCCGCTCTCTTCGCCGCAGAAGCAGACGAACAGCACGCTGCGCGCCGGCCGCTTGTCGTTCTTGGCGAACATCTGCGCCGCGGCCATGACGCCCGTCGTGCCCGAACCGTCGTCGTCGGCACCCGGGAAGAACGTGTCGCCGCGCTTGCCGAGGTGGTCGAGGTGGCTGCCGATGACCACGTACTCGTCCGTCTTCACGGGGTCGCTGCCGGGCAGCACGGCCCACACGTTCATGGCCGGCGCCTGGCCTTCGTCGACCGCGACCTCGATCTTGGCTTGCAGCGGCAAGGGCATGAGCTGCGCCGTGTCACCAGGTGCGAGCGCTTTGCTATCCAAGCCACCAGCGGTCAGCAACGCCTCCAGGTCTTTGCCGCCGAACGTTGCGTCGAGCGGCGAACGGCGGCCGCCAGCGAGGGCCGGATTGCCAGCCCCGCGACCACCTCCACTGCGACCAGTCAACCCGCCGCTGGCTTCTTCCGTCTGCGCGAACAACAGCGCCGCCGGTTCTTTGCCCTGCAGGCTTTGCATCAGAGAAAAACGCGCCGCGGGGACCCCCGCGCGCGTGGTTTCGGTAGTGGCGACGAAGGCGACGACGACCTTGCCCTTCACGTCGAGCTCGTCGAGGCCGGGCAGTGCTGGTGACTCGAGGCGCTGGCCGCGCGGCCGTTGCCCGCTGCCCTCGGCGGCGGCGACCACGAGCAGCACGACGTCACCCTCTGCGGTCATGGCGGTCGTGGCGGAGCCCTGCAGGCGTGCAGCCGGGATGCGATGCACCCAAGCACCAGCCTTCTGGAAGACGACCGAAGTCTTCTCGGTGTTGACCGTCGTGTTGCCCCACGGCACGCGCTGGAAGTACGTGCCGTTGTCGCCGCGCGCCTCGAGGCACAGTTTCTTGAAGTGCGCCGCGACGAAGTCGGCCGCCTTCTGGAAGCCGGGCTGGCCCGTTGCGCGGCCCTCGAACTCGGGCGACGCCAGGGTGCCGAGCCAGTGCTTGCAATGCTCGATAGTCACAGCGTCCGCACCGACGCGGCGGTCGGGCGCCAGGGGTCGCTGACCGGGAGCTTGACCGGGAGCTTGACTTGGGGTTCGAGCTGGATTTTGTGGAGCAGCCTGGCCGGTGGATGCGGCACCGAGGCTACATACGGCCAGCACGGCCAGCAGGCCTTGCAGCAAGAACGATGTGGAGCGCGAACGCAGCGGGAATGGCGACAAGTGGAACCTCGAAGGGTGACCGGGAGTGCCGCTTCTACGCGATGCCTGGGTTGCCCGCGAGCGCTCGTCGGGCCATCGGCTGGCCGCGACGCGTTCCTTACAGCAGCAGTCGGCGGCGCAGGCGCGCCAAGAACCCGGCTTCGGGGTGGTCGTCGTGCGGGTCGGTTCGGTGCCGGCGGTCGTCGAGTTCGCCCATCGGGCGCTTGTCGACGCCGAGCAGGAGTGGCAAGTTGGCGAGGTTCTCGGCGAGCCGCTGGGCTGCGTGACGCAGCGAGAAGTGAGCTGCGGCGCCCTTTGGCACGGTCGGCACCCTCGACACTTCTGCGCGCAGCAACGCGGCACCGCGCCGGGGTGCGGCCGCGAGGTCGGTAAAGGCCTCGCGCACGAGGGTTGTGGGCACGGCGGTGATGTGCGCGATGCGCTGCGTGTCGTTGCCAATGTGCGCGAGGGTGCGCGAAGCCCCGGCGGAGCGCCGCGCGATAGCGGCCGTCGAGAAGTCGATGCCGAGCACACGCTGGGCGGAACCGAGCGGGCCCTTCGCCGTGCCGGGCTCGTAGCCAGTTGCACAACCGCCGAGCCAGGCGGTAGCGAGCACCAGACAGCACGAGCGCAGCAGCATGTGGAACGACACTCTACCCATCGCCCGTCATCGGCATCAGGTGCCGCGCAACGAAACCAGAGGATCGTGCCGCGCCGCGCGCAGGGCCGGCAGCGCCGATACGACGAAGCCCGTGCCAAGCGCCATCGCCGCCACCTGCAGGAGCCACAGCGCGTCGATCGAACACGGCACTCGGTCGAGGTTGTAGACCTCGAGCGGAAAGAGGTCGATGCCAGTCGCCCACAGCAACGCCTGCCGCACTTCCTCGAGGTACACCGCGGTGACTGCGCCAGCAGCGAGCCCGAGCACGACGCCAGCGGCGGTGATGGTGAGGCCGCAGGCGAGGAACACCTGCGTCACGCCCATCGGCGTGCCTCCCATTGCTGTGAGGATGCCGATGTCGGAGATCTTCTCGGTGACCATCATCGACAGCGTCGCCAGCATCAAGAACGCGGCGACAACCATGATGACGATGAGCACGATCTTCAACAGG
>JBDSBS010000984.1:0-5033 GCA_039921435.1 Planctomycetota bacterium
CTCACTGACTCGGGTATCGCAGGCCGGGCAAGGCATCGAGGCTCTGCGCATTCTTCTCGCGCATGTAGGTGCGCAGGCCTTGCTCGCCCCTGCGCTCGGCGGACTTCGCCAACTGATCCCGCTCGCCTTCGTAGCAAAGCAGTGGCACGCCAAAGCCGCATGAGTCGCTGATGCGCGACAGCTCGACGCGGATCACTGCTCGCACTCCGAACTTCGGCACGTCGAACTTTGCCAGCAGCACTTCGAACTCCGCGTCGCCCGCTTCGATCGTTACGCCGCGACCGTGCAGCCGGAGGATCTTGGGCGCGCCGTCGAAGGCGCAGAACATGAGCACGATGCGCCCGTTCTGCCGCAGGTGCGCGATCGTCTCGACGCCACTGCCGACGCGGTCGACGTAGGCGACGGTCGTCGGGCCGAGCACGCGGAACGAGTCACCGCCCTTGGGCGAACAGTTGACGTGGCCGTCGCTGCCACTCGGCGCCGTCGCCACGAAGAACATGTGCTGCGCCGCGAGGAACGCGCGCACCGAATCGTCGATGGTCGGGAACACTCTGCCCATCGGCTCCACGATACGGACGAATGACGCACAACTCGACAGTGGTTCGGCGGCGGGTTTCGGGCAGCCGCACCTGGTCGCGAGCGGTGACCTGCGCGGCGATCGAACCTACTCGTAGCACACGAGTCCGCTACGCTGACAGCTCTCCCAGCCTGCCCGACAAGCCTGCCCGACAAAGCCTGCCCAACAGTGCCCGCATATGCCTTCGAAGTCCCTGCTCCCGATCTGCCTCTTCGCCACGCTGCCGTGTCTGCTGGCAGCCCCTGCTTCGGCTCAGAACAAGCCTGGCTATGACGAAGCGCTGGCCCGCTACAAGGAGTGTATCATTCGGAAGATCTTCCGCTTCCACACCGAAGGCCGCGATCGCCTGGCCCAAACGCGCTCGCCCGACGCACTCACCATCCTGGCCGAGGACTACGCCAAGACGAAGGACTACCCCGAGTACGCGCGCTACACGATGGCGACCCTGCTTGGTCGACACTTCGACAACGGTGAGTCGGTCGATGTCTTCAGGGCCATGCGCAAGGCCAACAGCAAGCCCGTCGACACGTGGCTCTGGGTGAGCACGTTGCACATCGAAGCCGATCGCGTTGGCGATGCCGAGGTTCTCTCGATCGCGAACGGGAGCAAGAACGCCACCCACCGAGCGGCTGCGATCGCAGCCCTTGGCGAGTCGCGCAACGGCAACCTCAAGGCCGCGATCTTGCCCCTGTGCGTCGAGTTTCCGAAGAAGGAAGCCGACCGCATGGTGCTGCTCGGCGCGATGTCGGGAGCGCTCTTCGACAACAAGCGGCGCGTCAACGACTCCGAATACCGCGAAGCACTGACAGCCTACATCGGCCTGCTCGGCGACGATGTCGGTTTGTCGCACACGGCGAAGGTCCAGGTTGCTCGCCACCTGCAATGGATCCTCAACGGCCCGGCCCTGTTCATCAACCCAGAGCCCTGGCTCGAACTGCTGCAGCGCGGCGAGATCAAGGAACCGAAGAAGACCGACACCAGGGCAGCGCCGCGCTTCTTCGGCATCGAAACCGAGGGCGAGCGCTTCTGCTACGTCGTCGACATGTCGGACTCGATGTGCAAGGACATCTCGCCGAGCGCGCGACCGCCACAGGCCGCCATCACGGGCCCTCGGCCGAAGAAGAAGAAGGACGCGCTGCTCGACGAGAGCGACCTGCCCTGGCACCTCATCAAGTCGCGATGGGATCTGGCCCGCGAGCAGCTTCGCATCTCGCTCACGCGCCTGAGCCCCGACAAGCACTTCTCCATCGTCTGGTTTGGCACGGACTCCGGCACCCTCGACTCGTGCAAGGGCATGATCAAAGCGACGAAGGCCAACGTAAACCGCGTGCTCGCCGAGCTGGATTCCATCAAGACGGGCCCCCCCGTGCCCGTGACGGCTCCCGACGGCGTACTGCGCGGCAAGACCAACATGCACTCCGGTCTGCGGCGCGCCTTCGGCCTCGCGGGTCGCGGCTTCGTCGACGAATCTGCCTATGTCGATCCCGATGCGCTGACCGAGGGCTGCGACACGATCTTTCTTCTCTCGGACGGCGCTCCTTCGTGGGACGACTTCAACGCCAACGACAAGGACTACGGCGAGGGCCATCCCGTAATCGACTCGGAGTACGGCGCTGCCGGCAAGCGGCAGCCGATCATGACCTACTGGGGTCCGTACGACCAAGACGACTGGCTCGTCGAGGACATCCGCCGCATGAACGCGTTCCGCCGTATTCGCATGCACTGCATCGGACTCGGCGAAGCCAAGATGGACCTGCTGCGACGGCTCGCCGAAATGGGTCACGGTGAGGTCTTCTCGGTCGGCGACAAGAAGTAGCCGCGCTGCCGACGCGTCGGACGCGCGCAGTTCGGCGGCGGTGCGGCGACGGCTGGCGAAGGGCAGGGGGAGTGCAGGGAAGAGAGGATTCGCTATCTTGGTTCGCTCGGATAGAGACCAAGCCAATCATGATCCCAACCACTGCACTCCCTCGCCTCACCACACTGTCGTTCCTCGCCGTCGTCGCGCTCACCAGCGGGCTCGCTTGCCAAACCACGGTCGTCGTGCCGTGTGCCGCCGACAACACGCTCTACCAACACCCTCTGGGTGCGCTCAGCAACGGTCTGGGCGTGGGGGTCTTCGCCGGCATCAATGGCAACGGCGAAATCCGCCGAGGCGTGATGCGCTTCAATGTCGCCGCGTCGGTGCCAGCCGGAGCGAAGATCCTGTCGGCACAACTCACCGTCAACATCTCGATGACGGCCGCCGCACTTCCCATCGACGTAACGGTGCACCGCGTGCTGCAGGCTTGGGGCGAAGGCGCCTCGAACGCCACGACCAGTGGCGGTGGTGGCGGCGCCCCGGCTCAGGCAGGTGATGCAACGTGGCTGCACTCGAGCTTTCCGAGCACTTTCTGGCCGAGCCCAGGTGGCAACTTTGCGCCGGCGTCGAGCTTCACCATGTCGACACCGCCTTTCGGGATCGGCATGTCGCCGATCGGCCCGGGCAGCGTCAACGACGCGCAGTATTGGCTCGACAATCCGACGCAGAATTTCGGTTGGCTGATCAAGACCGCGGAGACCTTGGCCTTCACCGCGCGCCGCATGGACTCGCGGCAGATCGCGGGCAACACCAAGCCGACCCTGACGGTCAGGTACATCCTGCCCGGACAGCTCGGCACCTGGGGCACAGGCTGCCCGGTCGGCGCCGGCACGTTCGGCTTCGCCTTCTCCGGTGCGCCAATCGGTGCCACGACGGTGCAACTCGTGCAGAGCAACGGCCCCGCCGGCGCCATCGGCGCCAACTTCTTCTCGCTCGCCCTCGATCCCATTGGCGTGACGTTGCTGCCAGCCTGCACCGTCTACCTGCCGCTCGCGGGCGAGATCATCGGCGGCAGCGTCTTCATCCTGGATGGTTCGGGCGGTGCCTCGTCACCGCTCCTGATTCCAGCTGGCTTTCCCGGCTACCTCATCGTGAGCCAGTCGGTGGCTCTCGTTAACAATCCGCTCGGTTTCGTGCTCAGCAACGCGGGCGTCGCTGACCTGCTGTGAAGCAGGGCTCGAGCTCGGATCGAGGGTCGGCGTTGCGCTGACGGCGGTTTGAACCATGCCGGGTGGCCACTCAAGGCAGGGCCACTCAAGGCAGGGCCACGACCAACGTCGCCGGTTCCGCGTCGAAGCGGCGAACGACAACGGGTGCGTGCGACGGCGTGCGTACTTCGAACTCCATGTCCGCCGCGATTGGCACCGCCGCCCAGCCAAACGCATCGGCTTGGGCCACGCCGCGGCGAACGCCCTCGATCGAGGTAGACACGTAGACGAGACCGACGGGACTACCACCTTCGTCGAGCACGCGCAGCTGCCGTTCCTCAGCCGATTCCATGTGGAAGTCACAATCGGCGACGGGGCTGTCCAGCAGCACCTCGCGCGAGCGGCCGATCGACCCACGAAACGCTAGCGGCTGCACTTCGTAGCGCCCTGGCATCAGACCGCTGATCCGGAAGATGCCGCCGACACCGGTTTCGAACAGCCGCGCGACACCCTCGCCGCGCACTCGCACCGGCACCCCACTCATCGGGGTGCCGCGGCCATCGCGCACGGTTCCGCGGATGTTGCCGGCCGGGTTTGCCACGAGCTCCGGCAACGGCACCACGCCGCTCGCGCGCGCGAGCGCCAGCGGTTCCGAACGCATCGCGAAGCCTCGCTGGTCGCTGCCGTTGTCCGGGCAGTGCACGAGCAGCGTCGGAGTCGAGGTCGTCAGCGGCAGCACGTAGCGACCGATCTCGTCGGTGCGGCTCCACAGATCGGTGCCGACCGCCTTGACGTATGCACCCATCAGCGGGCTGCCGTCGGGCGTGCGCACGATGCCTTCCCCAGTCAGCGGAAAGGGAACGGGCTCGAACGGCGACGGCTCGACGTCCCAGGGCGCCCCGGGGGTCAGCTGCACGACCAGAGGATCGGGCGAGACGGCGTGCGCCTGCAACCAGACGGGTTGGCTTCCCTTCGCACGAATGCACACATCGGTGAAGCGACTGTGCGGCAGCTCGAGACGGAACTCGCCATCGGCATCGGTGCGTTCGGTCGCGCGTTCCGCCGCGATGACTTCGGCGCCCACGACGAGGTAGCCCAAGGCGTCGAACACGCGTCCTCGCCGCACGGTCGTGGTCACCGCAGGTGCTCGCGCTGGACGCTCTGGGCGCACGACGACCGGTGTCGATGCAGGCGGCGCCGCTGCTTGCTGCGCCAACTCTGGCTGTGCTTCGATGCGCAAGTCTCCACGCAAGACGAAGACTGCCAACAGGAGCAGGGCCCAGCTCACGACCGCCACGGATGGCCGCTTCCAACTCTCGCGCAGCATTGGTAGAGCTTGGTTACTGGGCCTTGTTGAAGAAGCAAGTCCCGAGCAACCAAGCCCCCCTTTCCAACCGTGCGTGCGATTTTCCCGCACACGGCTGACCGATGGTCTTGTTCATGCCGTCTT
>JBDSBS010000985.1:0-3074 GCA_039921435.1 Planctomycetota bacterium
AAGACGGCATGAACAAGACCATCGGTCAGCCGTGTGCGGGAAAATCGCACGCACGGTTGGAAAGGGGGGCTTGGTTGCTCGGGACTTGCTTCTTCAACAAGGCCCAGTAACCAAGCTCTACCAATGCGTGCGCCGTTCTTGTTGGGCCCGATGCTGGTCCCGTTCCTGATGGGCTGCTCTGGCTTCCACCCGCGCAACCCCGATTGGCACGACCGGCAGAACGCCGTTGCTGTCGATGCTTCGGCGGCCGACGCGTGGCAGCCGGTCTGGCAGCAGATCGGCACCAGCCATCAGGGGCGAGCTCTGCGCACCACCGTAGTTGGTCGCGGGCCGCGGCGCGTGTTGTGGGTCGGCGGCATCCACGGCAACGAGCGCGAGGGCCGCATCAGCACCGCCGAGCTGCCCAGGGCGCTGCTCTCCATGCCCCAAGCTCTGGACACCGTGACGCTGACCATCTTCGAGGACTGCAATCCCGATGGCACGGCGCAGAACACGCGCGGCAACGCGCGCGGCGTCGACCTCAACCGCAACTACCCCGCGAAGAACTTCAAGCCGAGCCGCCTCTTCGGCCTGCAGCCGCTCGACCAGCCCGAAGCGCGCGCGCTACACGATCTCATCTTGGCGACGAAGCCGCATCTCGTGATCGTCGCGCACAGTTGGCACGACGACCACTTCATCAACTTCGACGGTCCCGCGGAGCATCTGGCGCAGCGGTTCTCGGAGCGCTGCGGCTACCGCGTGCAACCGTCCAACAACATCGCGCCGACGCCGGGCTCGTTGGGCTCGTGGGTCGGCGGCACGCTCGGTGTCCCGATCCTGACGCTCGAGTACCACCGCGCGCGCGAACCGTGGGCCGCCTGGTGGGAGACGCGCTCGGCGATCCTGTCCGTGGTATTGGAAGGCTGAACGCATGGGCCGCTGGCTCGTCGTGCGGTTCCTGTGGCTCATCGTGTCGCTGCTCGGCATCACGTTCATGACGTTCGTGGTCATGGGCCTAGCACCGGTCGATCGGGCCCAGATCGAAGCGACCGCAGCCGCGCAGCAAGGGGTGTTTCCCGACGCGCATTCGCGCGATGCTGCGGTGGTGCGGTTGCGGCTCGGCTACGGCATGGTCGACGACAAGACCCTGGAGCCGTTGCCGTTGGGGCCACGCTATGTCGCGTGGTTGCAGAATGCCGCACTGTTGCGCTTCGCCGGCCCGAACGGTGACCACGCGGCGATATGGCGTCGCCTCGCGGATGCGTTGCCGGTGTCGGCGTTGCTCGGGTTCCTGAGCCTGCTCGTCGTCTTTGGGGTGGGCATGCCGCTCGGTGCATGGATCGGCATGCGCGCCGGCTCGCGTACCGACAAGATGGTCGCTCGAGTGATGTTCGTGCTGCTCGGCGTGCCCGAGTTCTTGCTGGCGATGCTGTTGTTGTTGGCTTTCGCCGGCGCGTGGCTGCAGTGGCTGCCGGCGAACGGATTGCGTAGCAACGGGTCCGAGCGGTGGCCCTTCTGGCAACAGGTCTCCGATTTCGCGGCCCATCTCGTGCTGCCGGTGGTGGTCATGAGCACTGGACCGCTCGTGCTCGTCACGCGGTTCTTACGCGACTCGGTGGCTCGCACAGCGAAGGCGCCGTTCGCCACCAACCTGCGTGCGCTAGGCCTGGCACCCGCCACGGTGCGCCGGCGCGTCGTGCGCAACGCGAGTGCGCCGCTCGCGACTCTCGCGGGCAGCCTGCTGCCGATGCTCGTCGCCGGCTCGATCGTCGTCGAGAACCTGTTCTCGCTCGACGGAGTCGGCCACCTCGGCTTCCAGGCCGTGCTCGACCAAGACCACGCCATGGTCATGGCGCTCGTTGTCATCACGTCGCTCGCGACACTCGCTTCGCTCGTGCTTTCCGATCTGTTGCACCATCTCGCCGATTCCCGCGTGAGGCTGCGCGCATGAAGGCGCCGTCCGCCGCGCGAGTCGACCGACGATGGTGGCTGTGGCCCTCGGCTTGGTTCATGGTGCTCTTCGTCGTGGCCGGAGCGTTGGCACCGCTGCTCGCCAACGAAGTGCCGCTGCTGGCGCGCGTCGACGGGAGTTGGTGTTTCCCCGCGTTCGCCGAATACTTCGGTCCGTCGAGTCCCGGGCCCGGCGACCTGTCGTGGAAGCAGTGGTGGACGCGTCTGCCGGCGGACGCCGCGGACTTCGCGTTGATGCCGCCGTGGCCCTATGGGCCGACCGAGACGAATGCGTCGCTCTTTGGTGCCGGTCCGAGTTTTCAGCATCCGCTGGGCAACGACGACACGGGCCGCGATGTGCTGGCGCGCCTCGTGCACGGAGCCGGCACTGCGGTGAGCATCGGCGCCAGCGCGGTGGTGATCGCAGGCTTCGTCGGCACACTGCTCGGCGCTCTGGCGGGACTGTGGCGCGGCGTCGTCGACGCGCTCGTGCTGCGCATGATCGAAGTCGTGATGTGTTTCCCGAGCCTGCTGTTCCTTCTGTTTGCCGCGGCGTTCTTCGGCGATTCGCGCGTGGCACTGATCGTCGTCATGGCGTCGCTGTTCTGGACGAGCTTTGCCCGCATCGTGCGCGGCGAGATGCTGTCGTTGCGCGAACGCGACTACGTGATCGTGGCGCGCGGGCTCGGGGTCGGCGAATGGCGCCTGCTGACGCGACACATGCTGCCGCAAGTGAAGAGCCAGATCGGTGTGACAGCGGCGTTCTGCATGGCGGGCGCCATCATCGGCGAGGCCACACTGTCGT
Organism: Planctomycetota bacterium; assembly: GCA_039921435.1. Lineage (GTDB taxonomy): Bacteria > Planctomycetota > UBA1135 > UBA1135 > UBA2386 > DASVAL01. Next base: position 2,735 of record JBDSBS010000985.1, read on the forward strand.
ATCTCGGCGTCGGGCCGGGCCAATCGGTGACCTCGTGGGGCACGATGCTCCGTCAGGGCAGTGCGCAAGCGCAGTTGGGCGGGTGGCACCTGTGGGTGTTTCCGGCGGTGGCGATCGTCGCCGTCGTGGCGTGCTGCCACTCGCTCGCCGACCGATTGCGTGGACATTACCGCGCGATGCTGCAGTCCTGATTCGAAACAACTTTGGGCCCGCAGCCCTTCTGGCCTCTGTCGCGCCGGATCAACTTTTGGTTGCAGCCGCCGCCGCGCTGAGAGTCTGAATCATCACTTCTCTCAGGCTCTCAACCGCCGCGTGTGTGCATCTCGAGATGCGGGTTCTG
>JBDSBS010000986.1:0-13617 GCA_039921435.1 Planctomycetota bacterium
CGAGCACGGCGATCACGGGGGCGCGGCGGCGGATCTGGCGGCCGATCGGATCGTGCAGGTGTTCGTCACCGATGCTCTCGCCCGTGACACCGGCCATCAACTCGAAGTCCTCGTTCGCTTCTTCTTCGACGATGTCGACGGCGTCGTCGTGCGTGACGATGCCGACCAGACGCCCCAGAGTGTCGACGACCGGCAGTGCGATGAGGTCGTAGTCGCGGATGATGCGCGCCGCTTCTTCCTGATCCGCCTCGGCCGAAACCGAGACGAGGTCGGTCTTCATGATGTCGCCGACGGCCGTGGTCTCATTGGCGAGGATCAGGTCGCGCAGCGACACGAAACCGAGCAGCTTGCCGAAGCGATCGAGCACGTAGCTGTAGTAGATGGTCTCCTTGCTCGGCGCCTGGCGGCGCAGTTCGGCGATCGCGCTGCGCGCCGTCAGCAGCGGATTGAGCACCGCGTAGTCGGTGGTCAAGAAGGCACCGACCTGGTCCTCGCGGAACGTGCCGCGCCGCAGCAGATCCTCGCGCGCCGCGTTGGGCAGCATCGGAATCAGCTGGTCGCGCACGCGCGGATCGAGCCGATCGAGGAACGCCGCGCGGTCGTCGCTGAGCATCGTGCGCAGCACGTTCTTGACGCGCTCGCGGCCAGCGCCGTCGACGTACTGTTCCTGCACGTCGGCGTCGAGGTAGCCAAAGACGTCGCGTTCCTGATCGGGCGGCAGCAGCGCCAGCGACGTCGCAATCTCCTCGACCGTCAGCGCGCTGAGGATCGACGCCGCGTCGGTCGGGTGCATGTCCTGCAGCACCGAGCGCAGGTCTTCCCCTTTGCCTTCCTGCAGCAGCTCGCGAACCTCGGGGATCAGCAGATGGAAACGCATGGTCGGCGCAGCGGCGTCGTGCCGAGCCCGCGGACCTTAGCAGCGCAGTTGCCGTGAAGCACCCCGCGAAACCGGGTGTGCGTTCGGGGGCGAGGGAGGGATCGGTGGGTGGGGTCGAGGGGGCAGGCCGCGCGGCGCAGGCCCATGCCGGGTGCGCGCTGGGGCGGACGCGAAATGGCCGACGGTGCGATGCGGGCAACGGAACCCGGCCTTGACCGGGGCGGTGGTGGTGGCTACCGTGCGCCGCTCGATCCAAGGCCAACCGGCCGACGGTCGTCGGTCGGGGCGTGGCTCAGCTTGGTAGAGCGTTGCGTTCGGGACGCAAAGGTCGGAGGTTCAAATCCTCTCGCCCCGACCAGTTTCTCCGCCTTTGGTGGAGAAACACGTCGGGTCGAGGGCTTTGGGGATGTCGCCCGGCGCTTCGCGCCCGGCTCCACCGGCAAATCCTCCGGCTGCTACCCCGATGCTTCGTGACTGGCGGTTTCGCGGTGGGGGTGGGGAGGCTGCTCGATCGGGAGCGGTAGGCCTGCCCCAGACCTGGCCGCATCGAGGAACGCGGTTCCGCGCCGCCCGGCCGGCAGCATCCAGTCGGGCATGCTGAGCACCAGCGCCGCCAGCATGCCGATGGCGAGCGCCCAGCTGAGGGCTTCATCGAGCATGAGGCCGGGCGCTTCGGCTCCCACTGCCCGGTAGAGCCAGAGGCGCCAAGTCATGCCCCACATCAGGAGCACCAGCACGCCGAGCAGAGTCACGGCACTCGCCCGCGCCACGCTGCGTGTCGTCGCGACCCAGGTCGCCAATTGCGGAATGGTCAGCAACAGGAAGATCAGTCGGTAGTCGAAGTTGCTGCCGAGGCAGAAGCTGCCGACGTAGATGGCGGCCCCGATGCGGAACGCTGGGAGCGAGTGCGTCGTCGTCGCGGCGCCGAGTCTGGCACGCAGGCGAGCCGCGAAACTCACCGTGAAGGCGAGCAGCAGCGCAGCGGCGGCAGCGACCAAGAGCGGCACCAACGACCAGCCGGTCTGCGCGGCGAGGGCGTTCGGCAGTTGGTCGATGCCGTAGGCGATACGATTCCAGTGCACGGTGTGCACCTGGATCAGCGCGAGGTCACCGTGGATCAGCCCGACGTAGGCGCCGAAGGCCACGGCGACGGGCAGGGCGAGGCGCAGCGTGCCGCGGGCGGTGCTGGTGGCGAGCCCGGTCAGGGCAAAGATCGGGAAGAGCTTGAGCACGGCTGCCGCACCGATGCAGGTGCTCGCCAAGCGCGGTCGGTGCGCGACGAGCCAGGCAGCTGCAGCGACGAGACCGAACAGCAGCAGGTCGTTGTTGGCGCGTTCGACGGCCAGCCAGACCGCGGGGGAGAACAGGGCTGTGGCCAGCACGATCGCGATCGAGGCCGTTCTCGCCATCGGCAGCAGCAGCAGCAAGCCGGAGCCGAAGGCGAGCAGGAACGCGAGCGCTAGGTACCGGGTGTCAGCAGGACCGAGACCAAGGTGTGCGAACGCGAGCCAGATGCGCGGGTAGTTCATGGCGCGGCCCCATGGGTCGCCAGGGTTGCTGACCAGGGGATCGAGGCCCTGCGCCAAGGCCACCGAGGCGCCCGAGATGGTGCGCGCGTCGGCGAAGCGCGGGTCCATGGTCGGGATGCCGAGTGCTTGGAGATCGCCGAGGTGGTGGCCGAAGACGAGCCACGCCGCCGTGGCCACGAATGCCCCGAGGGCCAGTACGAACAGGGTGCGAGCGCGGCGCACGGTCGCGCGGTCGGGCGGGGGGTGCATGCGAAGGGGCAACGTGCACGGTGCGAGGCTGGCTCGCAAGTAGGGCCCGTCGATGCACGCCATTCGTGCCTGTTGGCAGGTGCGTTGCCGTAGCCGCTTGCGGCGGTGCTACGGCGCTGTCAGTCCGGGCCCGCCCTGGCATGCCTCGCGCCGGCAGCTACCGGGGCAGCGTGCTCATTTGCCGCGGCGGCGGCCCGCGTTGGCACCTTCGGCCAGCGGCTCGGGCATCTCGGCGGCCATCACGAGGCGCAGCCCCGGCAATGCCTCGCGCAGCCGGACCGCCGCGGCAGCGGACACTTCGGTTTGCCAGAGGTAGATGTTGGCGAGCTTCTTGAGGCCCGTGAGGGCGGCCGCGGCGTAGTCGCCGGTCTTGGTGCCAAACAGGTTCAGCGACCGCAGCTCAGTGCAGCTCGCCAGTGCTGCGACGCCCTGGTTCGACACCATGGTCTGCCGCAGGTCGAGCAAGGTCAGGCGCGGCATCTTGGCGATCACGGCGCAGGCGTCGTCTCCGACGCGGCTGCGGCCGAGGTCGAGATCGGTGACGTGGGCGGCCAGCGGTTGCAGCAACGCGACGGCGTGGTCGTCGACTTCGTCGCTGCGGCCGGCGCACGAGACTCGCAGCAACGGACAGTCGTCGCCGATGCTCTCGACGAGGAACGGCCCGGCCGCGAACCCCGCGAGGGCATTCGAGGGCAGTGGCTTCAGGCCCTTCTGCAGTTCGACGAGCGGGTCGGGGCCTTCCTTGCCCTTGGGCTTCTCGCCGGGCTTGCCACTGGGCTTGTTGGTTGGCTTCTCGCCGGGTTTGCCGGCGGGCTTCTCGCCTGGCTTGTCCTTTGGCTTCTCCTCGGCGTCCTTGGCCTTGCCGGTCCACTTGCCGAACTCGGCGCCTTCGGTGATCCACTTCTGGATCAACTCGGTCTGCGCCTTGGCGAGCGGTGCGCCCTTCTTCGGCGGCGGCATGCGATCTTCGTCGTCGGCCGCGAGCGTGATCGATGCGTAGAGCAGCGACTCGTCGGGCTTGCCGGCGACGATGGCTTTGCCCTTCTTGCTGGTCGTGATGCCCTCCTTGCTGTCGAGCACCACGTCGCCCTTGGGCTTCTTCAGCTTGCCGTTCTCCGTGTGCGCCGAGGAGTGGCATTCGAGGCAGTTCTTCTCGAGAATCGGCCAGATCTGCTTCTCGAAGTCGACGGACTTCTTGGCGACGTTCTGGGCCCAGGCCGGGGTCGCGAGCAGGCCGAGCAGGATGGCGAGAGGGAGGAATCTGATGTGCATGGATCGTTGGTCGCGGGAAACTCGTGGGCGAGAGGCGCTCTGCGGGAGGCCCTGGGCTGGAAGTTCTCTGCGGGAGGCTCCCGGCTGGACGTTCACTGCCGGACGGCTTCAGCTGAAGATCGAAGTGATCGGCGTGCCCTTGTCGGCGACCTTGAACGGGCGGCCCGACGGCGACGTGACCACGTAGTCGAGCGGGATGCCGACGGCGTGGGCGATCGTGGCGTTGAAGTCCTGGATCGACACGGGCTCGGTGGCGACCTCGCGACCTTCGTCATCGGTGCTGCCGTAGCGTTCGCCGCCGTGCACGCCGCCGCCGGCGAGCATGCAGCTGAAGGCCTTCGGATAGTGGTTGCGGCCCTGGTCGTCATCGATGTCGGGCGTGCGACCGAATTCCGTGGCCAGCACGACGAGCGTCTCGCGCAGCAGGCCGCGCGCATCGAGGTCGGCGAGCAGAGCCGAGAGACCTTGGTCGACGGCGGGCGTCGTGTCGCCGAGTCGGTCGAAGTTGTCGGCGTGCGTGTCCCAGCCGTCGCTCATGACTTCGACGTACCGAACGCCGTGCTCGACGAGTCGCCTGGCCAACAAGCAGCCAGCGCCAAACTGGGTTTCGCCGTAGGCCTGTTGCATTGCCTTCGACTCCAGGTCGATGTCGAATGCATTCAAGTCGCTGCTGCGCATGAGGCGAACGGCATCCGCGTAGGCCTTGCTGTAGGCGGTGACGGCGCGCTGGCCGTGCTTCTCGGCGAAGGCGGCATCGAGCTTGACGAGCCTCAGCATGCGTCGCTGGAAGCGCTCGTCGTCGACGCCCCGCGGCAGGGTGGCGTTTGGCAGGCCGCCGTCGGCAGCGCCGATCGGCAGGGCCTGGAAGTCTGGCGGGAAGAAGCCCGCGCTCGGCATCTCGGCGCCGCCGCCGATGAGCACGTGGCCCGGCAGCGCTTGGTTGCGCCGACCGGTCAGGCGCTGGCACCAGGCGCCGAGGCTCGGGTGTGAGATCGTGCCGCGCAGTTCGTAGCTCGTGCGCATCAGGTACTGGGCCTGTGGGTGGGCACCCTGCTTGCTGGACATCGAGCTCACGATGCAGGCCTTGTCCATGTGCTGGGCGAGCTTGGGGAAGTACTGCCCGATCTGCACGCCATCCGCTCGCGTGCGCAGCACCTCGACCGGGCCCTGCGTCGTCTTGCCCGGCTTGGGATCGAGCGTGTCGATGTGGCTCATGCCACCCCGCATGAACAGGAAGATGACGCTCTTGGCCGACGCGCGGCCCAGCACGAGAGGGTTCTGTGCGAGGGGGTTCTTTGGATCCTGCGTCAGCGCGCTGGCCACGGCAGCGGGGCCAAACGCGGCGGCAGCGCCGACGCCGAGAAGGGACTGTGCCATGCCGCCAAGGAAGACGCGGCGCGTTTCCAGGTCGGTGCCAGCGATGAGGTTGCGGAGGGTCATGATGTGGTTCTCGGGGGTTACCGCACGAAGCGGAACTCGTTGCTGTTGCAAAGGACCCAGACGAGGTCCTTGATCGCGGTCTGGCCGTCGATGGCGATGGCGCGCCGCCATTCCTGCACTTCGTCAGCCGTGGGTTCGCGATTTAGGGTGGTCAAGAACGCGATACGCACGCGGCGCTCCCCATTGGCTGCCAACTCCAGATCGCGGCGCAAGGCCGACTGGCCTTCGAGCACACGCTGGTCGAGAAAGCCGTTCAGCAGGGTCAGCACCTGCGGCACGGTGGCCACGTCCGAACTGCTGTCGACGGTGTCCCGCGAGGACTGGCCGAACTGGCGCAGCAAGTGGTTGGGCGGTGTTGGCTGTTGCAGGTCGCTGGCCCGCAACAGATCCCCTTCGCGACCGCGACTGGCCCGCCGGCCCAGTGGCAGACCCATGCGTTCGAGCTCCTCGCCGATGGCGGTCACTTCCTTTTGGTCGCCATCGCGGCGCGCTTGGGCCATCTTGCCCAGCAAGGGGCGCGCGCGGCGCTGCAGTTCGGCGTCGGCGGCCAATTCCATGCGAGCTTCCTCGGCCTGGCGCTGCTGCATCGCGCGCATCGGCTGGCCGGCGCCGCGCCGTTCCTGGACCATGGCGATCAGCTCCTTGGCGTCGGCCTTAGCGGCCTCGGCATGCTGCTCGTAGACCGGTCGGGCGCTCGCGTCGGGCGCGCGCAAACGGTCGTCGATGTCGTCGAAGACGAGCGTCAGCAGCGAGTCCCACATCTGCTCGGCGGACATGCGCCGCAGCAGCGGGCCGCGGAACGTGTAGGGTGCATCGGGGTCGGGATCCGTCGTCGGCGCCTCGCACTGGAACAGCTGCGTGTGCACGAGCACGCGCTCGAACTGCCGCAGATCGAAGTCGAGGCTGAGCATGAGCTTCTCGAGCTGCTGCATGAGCTCGGGGTGCACGGCCTCCGTGTCCTTCTTCCAGTCGTCGATCGGCTCGACGACACCCTTGCCGAACGTGCGGGCCCACATGCGGTTGGCGATGACTTTCGCAAACTGCGGGTTTTTGGGACTCGTCATCCATTCGGCGAACGCGGCGCGCGAATCGACTTCGGGCACGGCTGTGCGGCTGCGCCCGCGCGGTGCGTCGCGACGCTGGGGCTGCGGCTGGCCCTTCTTCTCCGCCGGGTAGCGCAGCTTGACGGCGTTGCCGAAGATGGTCTGGGCCAGGATCGACGCACCCGGCTTCAGGTCGTCGTACTTGTAGTCGCGCGGCAGATGCTCGACGCCGCTGCCCGAACCGTCGATGCCCACGTTCATGCGCTGGATCAGTTGGCGCGCCTGCTGCTTGGTGCGGACGTCAGCGTTGGCGAGTTCGGTGCGCAGGCCGACGAGGTTCGGCAGACTGTTCTCGTCGCGATAGCGGATGTCGCCGAAGAACGCGGCCATCTCGAAGAACTGCTTCTGCGTCCAGACATCGAACGGATGGTTGTGGCACTGGGCGCACTCCATGCGCGTGCCGAGGAACAACCGCACCGTGTTTGCCATCGAGTCGTGCGGCATGTTCGGATCGCGCAGCAGCATGCCGGTGGCACCGTTGCCTTCGGCGTGGCCCGCGCCCTCGGCCACGAGCATTTCGCGCACGAAGACATCGAAGTGCTTGTCCGATTGGATCGACGTGCGCACGTAGTGGGCGAACGGCTCTCCGCTGAGGTTCACGTTCCGCGACTTTACGCGCAGCTGGTCGAACCAGAAGTTCGCGAAGTGGCTGACGTGGCCTGGGGCGTTCAGCAGCCGCTCGCTCAAGGCAGAGCGGCGGTCGGGCGCTTGGTCGGCCAAGAACGCCTCGGTCTCGGCGAGCGTCGGGATTCGACCGACGAGGCTGAGGTAGGCGCGCCGCACGAATGTCGCGTCGTCAACCGGTGGCAGGGGTTCCTCGCGGTGGCGACGCAGGCCGCGCAGCAGCAGGGAGTCGAGGCGCGCCGCATCCTCGAGCACCCGGTTCAGCGGCCGCACCGACTCGGCGGTGCGCTCGGGGCGTTGTGGGTTGGGCGGCGCGGTCTGGGCCACGCCTCCCGCGGCCAGCAGACTGGTCGCCAAGAGTGCGTTGCGGAGCACTATTCGGGTCATCGTCGGATCCATGGGCAGTGGGCTGGGGCCTGAAGTGCTATTGAACGGGTTGCATCGGCATTCGGCCACCGGGTGGCACACTTTGCCCCAACGAGGGTCCTGACAGCAACCAGAGGTTGCATCGGCGAGTCGCCGCGGCGGAGTAGTGTTCCTTTTTTGGGCTTGCCTCGGTGCCCAAACGCCGCATCTCGCGCCGCGGCAAGCAGGCCCAGGATCAGGGTGCTTGCCCGCGGCGCAGGCTGACGACGATGCGGCCCCCCGCCGGCAGGCCGGCCGTGGCGATGGCGCGAGGCTGCCGCGTCTCTATGACCGCGCCGCGGCCGGGCAGGCGCCGCCGCAGGTCTTCGGCGAGCGCTTGCAGGCGGGCCTGCGCCATGGCCAGCGCGGCCGCTTTGGTGCGGCGCTGCGCGGTGCGCGCGTTGGGCGCGGCGAGCATGCCGAGCGCCTCGTCAATGGTCAGTTCGAGCCGACCGAGGCCGTCGTCGAGGCGGCTCAGTTCGCCCTGCTTGTGGCGGGCGTCGTGCATCTGGCCGGCAGCGAAGTGGGCCGCAACCTGGGCCGCCAATTCGTGGCGATGGCTCGCCGTGACGTCGCGTTCCTGCCGCAGCCGCTGCACGGTTTCGGCGACGACGGGCAGTGGCGGGTTGGCGAGCTCGGCGGCGCGTGCCAGGTCGCCTTCGCCGAACTCGTGGGTCAGCACAATGCTGAGGCCGGGATCGCCGGCGACGGCGTCGACGAGCGTCGCCAGGTCGCCGCGCTGAGTTGCTGGGGACTGGGTTGCGGGGGACTGAGTTGCGGGGGACTGGGCCGCAGAGGACTGGGCCGCAGAAGACTGGGCCGCGGCGGACTGGGCCATCGGGTCGCCCGCTGCGAAGGTCGCGGCGGCGGTCAGCGTGCGCAGGTCGGGTCCGCCGCCGAGCCCGATCGCGCCGGTCAAGGCGCCCGTCGTGCGCATGGCGGCGCCGGCGACTGCGTCGGCGACGATCTTCAAAACGGCTTCGGCCGCCGCTCCGGCGATGGCTCCCGTGCTGAGGCCCTCTGCCGGCACGTGCAATTGCATCGGCAGTCGGTGCTCGTCGTCTTCGTTGCGCAGCAGGAAGAGCACTGTGTCGAGCGGTGCCGGCAGGCGCAGGTAGGTCGAGATGGGGCCGCCCGGCGGTTCGGTCAGCGACAGCCAGGTGAAGGTCGTGCGGTTCTCGATATCGACGCCGCCTGGCTCGAGCGTGGCGTCGAGCCGCAGGTCGAGCACGCCGTCGGCGAGGTCGACACCGCTGGTTTTCGCGAGGCCTCGCAGCGCCGGCAGCTCGAAGGAACTGATCGAGGTGTGAATCTTCCCCGTGAGCCGCGGATACATCTGCAGTTGGCCTGTGATGGAGAACTCGTCGAGCAGCGGGCGCTGTTCGGGCGCGTACTGGTCCGCTTGCCCAGCCAACGCGCCGACCGTCGACGTGAGGAAGCCCGCGATCACCGAGCTGCGGATGACGCGCTTCTCGAGCGTGGTTTCGCCACCGCGCACGGCCAGGTTGAAGGTCAGGGGCCGCGGTTCGGTCAGGGCTCGGTTGGAGAAGCACCGCAGCTCGAGGTCGACGTCTTCGAACGGCAGGCGCGTCGGTGGATCGGTCGTATCGTCGGCAAACGCGAACGCGAGACCCTGGACCTGCAGGCGGTCGATGGCGAACTCGGGCGGCGTCGCCGCCGCGGGTCTAGCTGGCGTCGTCGGCGTCGGTGGGGTTGCCGCTGGCTCGTCGCCGATTGCTGATGGCGGCGGCGCGAGCCGAAGGCCGAGCAGTTCCATGCCGGCTGCGGTGCGACGGGCCTGCAGCAGCGGCGTATCGACGGTGACGGTCCGCAGCAGCAGGTCGCCAGTGCGGGGGTCAAACGTTCGGGCCAGCACTTCGATGGCGGCCACCGAAGCCAGGACCGGTCCGTCCGGCGACGCACGGAACTCGACGCCTTCGATGAACAGTTCGCCGCCGAACGGCCGGGAAAAATCGAACTGGCGGGGCTCGCGCCGGCGCAGGCCGAGGCTCGCGTGCAGCTTCGCCGTCAGCTGGGCGTCGGTCGCGGTGCCTTGCAAGCGGTCGGCAAGCCTCGGAACTACGCGCTCGAGGCTCTTGGTGTCGATGCCTTCGGCTCCCAGTTCGAGGTCCAGCGTCGGTTGCAGTTCGAAAGGGCGCAGCGCCGCGGCGATGTGGACGTCGCGGCACAGGGGCATGGCACTCGCGTGGACCGTGAACCTGGCGGGCACTGTCTCGGCGAAGTCCGGGGCGGTCGCCCATGGTGCGTCCAGCACTAGGCGCATGGAGACGACCAGCGGTTCGCCATCGAGCTGCATGCGTTCGCGCCAGGTGATCCGTTCGACGTCGATGTCGATGGCGTCGATGCGCATCGCGGGGGCCAGAGACAACCTTGCGGGCTTCGTGCCCGCGAGTGCTGGGGCCGCAGCGGCGGGCGCGTTGGGCGCGGCGCCAGGACCCAGGGCAGGGTGCGTCGCCGACGTCAGAGGGCGCAGCAAGAAGCCCGGCACGTGGAGTCCTGCCTGGGTCGTGGCGGTCTCTGCGCGCACGCCGCTGACCTGCAGCCTGGCGATGTGAATCTGCTCGGCCGACAGCTCGGGTGCGAGCAGCTCCGCCGTGTCGATGGCCGCCAGCTCCTGGCCTTGGTCCGAGAAGCGCACGTTCGCAGCCAGCACGTGCAGCGAGTTCGAAGGCGCGGTCGTGAGTTCCGCCGACAGTGACGCGCGCAAGGCGCCCTCGTTCAGCGTGCACGTCACCGACGCGGGCAGCAGTTGACTCAGAGCCGGACCGCGCAGGCCGCGACCCTCGAGTTGTGTCTCGAGCTGCATCGAAGTCGGCGCCATCGCCACGGTGCCGCGCAACTGCAAGGCTTCGATTGCTTCGCCGAGCCGCAGCGTCGCATCGAACGGCACGGCGGCGCCGCTACCGTCGTCGGCTCCGAGCGTGAGGTCGGCACCGAGCGCGATGCTTGGCCGAGCGGCGTGGGTCCAGAGCACGACCCCGTCGCGCAGCGTCACGGGACCGCGGTGCAGCTGCGGTCCAGCGGTCGTCTGGGCGTTGGCATCGGGAGCCGGTGCTGCCGCTTTCGATGTCGGGTCGGCAGCAGGTGGTGCCGTGGGGCGTCGGTACTCGAACCCGAGGGCACTCAGCGTCTCGGGCATCTCGCGCCGCACGTTCAAGAAGGGCGCGTCGATCGTCAAGGCCCCGAGGCTCAGCTCCTGCCGGCCGGCGCGCAGTTCGCGCAGCTCGAGGTTGCGCAAGCTGCCCAGCAACACCCCGCCGTCGACGAACCGCACGTTGGCGAGTCGCGCGCTTGCCGCGAGCGTGCCGTGTTCGATGGCGACTTCGGCCGAAGCGGCCATCGCGAAGTGCGCTGCCTGAAGAGCCGGTCGCACGCCGAGCGGTTGCAGCCAAGGAGCCAGCCCGGCCGCCGTGACGTCGCTCGCCGTGATGTCGGCTTCGATCGCCACTGCGTTCGGCGTGGGAGCAAGCCGCAGCTCGGCGCGCAGTTCGCCGGTGCTGTCCGGCACGCGGGCTGTCGCAATGATGCGACACGGCGATGCGCTGCGGCCGAGTGCCAGGTTCTCGGCGGACACGGTGCCGTCGGCCAGCGTCAGAGTTGCTGGAGTCGCGAGTGTCGTGTCGGTGAAGGCGACTCTCATGCCGCGCCAAGCGAGCTTGCCGAGGGTCGCGCGCGGCATCGTCGGCGCAGTTGCGGGTGGGGTCGCTGGTGGCGGAGTCGCGCTGGTTGGTTGCGTCGCGGGCGGCGGCGGTAAGAGGCGGATGCCGGCGACCGACAGTTCGTTCGGGCGCGCCACGATGGCGAGTTCGGGACCTTCGATCTCGACGCTGCCGATGGCGATCTCGTCGCCGGTCCTGCTCACGTCGACGATGGCGAGCCGCGCGAGGTCCAGCCGTTCGTCGCCGCGACCCAGCGACAGTTGCGCGATCTGGACGGAGAGCGAGGGCGAGGAACCGGCAACGCTGTGCACGTTCGCAGTGAACTCCGCGTGTGCCTCGAGACCGCCCGCTGGCAGCGTCACGCCGGCCTTGGCCAACCACGGTGCCAAGAGTGAGAGCTCGATGCCCGCGGCGGCGAGCTGGGCGCCGAGAGCAAGGTGCTCGGGTTCGATCGACGCGAGTCCGCTCTGCAGCTGGAGTCGATCGAACAAATCATCGCTGTGCAGGCTGACGGCGAAGGGCAGTTCGACGCCGAGTGTCGTGTTGCGGCATGGGCCAGCCGTGACGTCGCCGGTGAGGTGTCGGTGCTGGCCGAGGTCGGTGTCGAAGTGGATCTCGCCAGCGATGGTCGGGCGTCGCGGCGCGTTCGGAACCGTCTGACCGTGCAGTTCGCCGCGCAGCGCGAGGTGCAGTGTGGGCACACAAGCCAGCGGCTCGAGGGCGGCCTTTGGCAGCGGCAAGGAGTCGGGGCGCAAACCGCGCAGGTCGACTTGCCAGGTCACGGCGAGCCGTTCGGGCGTGGTCGTGGTCGTCGCAGCGACCCGGAAGTCGTCGAACCACTGCGGTCCGTGCAGGCGCACGGCGATCGCGCCTGGCCGGTCGGTCCAGCCGAGGTCGGTCACATCGGCGTCGAGCGTGAGCTCGGTTGTCTTCGGCGGCGACACCGCGGCGTCGTGGAACCGCAAGCGCAGGTCGTGCACGCGCGCCGACGCAACCTGCAGCGTGAGATCGAAGCGCACGGGTTGTTCGACGGGCGGCACGGGTTCGGGGGCCACGGGCGCGGTGGCTTCCGTCCACTGCTTGGGCAGATGCAGCCGCCCGGTGTCGTCGCGGTGCAGTTCGATGTGCGCACCGTCGATCGCGGCGTCGACGATTCCGATCTTGCCGCGCAACAGCTGCGCCATCGCGAGATCGACCACGACTTCCTGGGCGCGCAGCAGCGGCGGGTCCGCGGGAAACTGCTCGACGCGCACTTCGAGGTCTTCGAAGCGCAACGACAGGCCGAGCAGGGACAGCGACGCGGAACGGTACGATACGTCAAGGCCGGCTTGGCCGGCGCCGAGCAGCACGAGCCAAGGCAGCAGCAGCGCGAGCAGCAGGCGCGCGGCGACCAGAGCGATTGCGAACCACAATGCGCGGCGGCGCCAGCGGGACTTCGGCTTGGCGCTCATCGGCCGCGCTCCGGCAGGTTGCTGCCTGCGCTCGTGTTGCCCGGAGCCGCGGTCTCCGGGTTGGCGTTCGCGGTGGCAGCGAGATCGGCCCTGGCCGCGGCGTATCGACGCAGCGCGCTGCGGCGCGAGGGCCGAGGATCCAGCGGTGCGTAGTCGGGCACCACCGCTGCGTTGGCGGTGAGCCACTCGTGAGCGCGCACGCGCACCGCCGCACCGCGGTCGTCGAGCGCCGCCAGGTTCTCCTCGAGCACCGCCGCCGCGAAGGCGGGCGCGTCGCGGCTGCCCCGGAGATGCATCTCGAGCATGACGGCATCGTTGCCCAGGGCGCCGAAGTGCCGCAGCGCGCACGCGTGCAGGGCCGGCGGCAGTTCATCGCGCTGCATGGCAGGCAGCAGGGCCGACCATGCTGCGCGTTCGAACTGCCAGGCATAGTCGGTGGCGGTGGGCTCGGCTGCGGCGGTCGCGGTGGTGATCGCGACCAGGTGTGCCTCGTCGGCAGCGACGATCAGATCGATGGCACGCGGCGCGTCGATCTGTTGGGCGATGCCGAGCAGCGCGGCGCGCCGGTTGTGTTCACCGATGGCAAGTGTCGCCAGGTGCTGTTGGCGAACCGCGGTCGGTGGGGCTTCGGCGGACGAGCCCAGCGCCGCGCTGGCTCGAGCCGCAGCGATCGCGTCGGCGGGAGCGTCGGCGTGCGCGGTCAAGAGGAATGCGTAGCCAGCGACGCCGACGTCGTGCGTCGGTACGAAGACGCAGGCTGCGGCGTTCAGCAGCGGATCGCGCAGCAGCAGGTACTGGTCACCGTCGTCGGGCCCGTCGGGTTGGCTGTCGTTGCGTGGGCCGTCACTGGGCCGGCCGTCATCGGGTCGGGCGCGCACCCCGAGAAGCAGTCGCGTCGCGTCCTCGATGCACTCGAAGCGCAGTTCCGGCATTCCATCGAGCTCTGTATGCATGGTCGTGACCAGAGCCGGGGCGACTATCGCTTCG
>JBDSBS010000987.1:0-2843 GCA_039921435.1 Planctomycetota bacterium
GCTGAGACCAACGCCGGGCCACCAGCATGATCCCGGGTGCCTGCGCCGCCACCGGCCGCAGCTCGAGCACGTTGCCGAGTTCTTCCGCGAAGGCCGCCGCATCGACGTAGCGGCGCCCGGGGTCGAGGTCCATTGCCTTCTGACACACGAGCTCGGCATCCCGCGGCATCGCCGAATTGTACGACCGCATCGGTTCGACGCGTCCGGCCAGCACCAACGCGCGGGTCGTTGCGTGCGACTCGCTGACGAACGGCGCGTGCAGCGTCATCAGTTCGTAGAGCGTGACCCCGAGCGAGTAGACATCGGTGCGCGCATCGAGAGCGTCGGCGTGGCCTCGCACCTGTTCGGGCGACATGTAGGCGGGCGTGCCGAGCAGCGCCCCGCTGCCCGTCAACCGCACCGAACCATCCGCGCGCGCGAGGCCAAAGTCGAGCAGCAGCGCGCGACCGTCCGGGGTCAGCATGATGTTGCTCGGCTTGATGTCGCGGTGCAGCACGCGGCGCTGGTGCGCGTGGTGCAGCGCCTCGGCGACCGCGCGCGCGATGCGCAAGCAAACCGTTGCCCAACTGCCGGAGAACATCGCCTGCGCCGCAGCCGATGAGGAATCCGTCGACGCCGCGAGCGGCTGCGCCTCACCCACCCGCGCCCGCATCGACGCCGCGATCGCCGCGCGCAGATCCGAGCCGCGCAACTTCGCCGGGTCGCGGCCCGCGAGCCGCTGCAGCACTTCGTCGAGCGAAGCACCGAGAACGTGTTCCATCGCCAACCACGGCACGCCGACGTCCTCGCCCGTCGCATGCACGGGCACGATCCCTGGATGCTGCAGCCGGGCACTCGACTCGACCTCGCGCTGGAAGCGCTCGCGCGCGCCGGGAAAGTACAGGTGTTCGGGCCGGATCAGCTTGAGCGCGACCTGGCGACCCAGCGAACGCTGCTCTGCCAGGTAGACGACGCCCATGCCACCACCACCGAGGCGGGCCAGCAGTCGGAACTCGCCGATTGTCTCGGGAAAGTGCTGCGCGCTGGCGCCGTTCGCCGCGGGCGAAGACGGTTCGCCAACGACGAGACCGAGGTGACCCAGCCGCGCCAGATGACTGCGCACACTACCGGCGAACTGCGGGTGTTCGGCGAGCAAGCGCTCGACTCCGTTCGTGCCTTCGTCCTCGAAGCAATCGAGAGCCTGCACGAGAAGCTGCTCGAGGTGAACCTTGTCGCGAGCCGGTCCGTCGCCTGGCGGCAATTGCGTGTCGTCGTCCATGGCCGGCAGGGGAAGGGCGGAGCCCGCGGGCAGGATAGCCACAAAGCATCGCGGCGTGACCTGCCGATTGGCCGCTGGCCGGCTGGCGGAGGCCGCGGCCGCGCCATCACCGCGGGGAGCGCGGGCGACTATCGCACGCGCAGCAGCGTCTTGGCCTTGTCATCGAGCTCTGGCGGTTCGGCCAGACCGAGCTTCTTGAAGTCGGCGCGGAACGTCATCACCGACTCGTCCTTGCCGGGCTTCTTGACCGGAAAGCCCTTCTTCCACTGCAGCGGCCCGGTTTCAGCCGGCGTCTCGACCTCCTCTTCGGGCTCTTCGTCCCCGCCGCCGCTCGTGACGACGGTGACCATGCCGCCGCCCCCGGTCTTCGTGTTCTCGATCACCTTGGCCGAGAAGCGCAGCAGGTCCGCATTCTCCGCATCGACGTGCAACGCCAGATAGACCGTGTACTCGGCCCGCGGCATCGCCCTGCCGCCCAAGCGGAGCAAGAACCTGGGCGTGCCAAAGCCGCCGCCCGCCTCGGGCACGACACCCGCGTCGACGAACTCGAGCGCCTCTTCGGCTTCGAGCTGCAGCGACAGGATGGCGACCGGCCGGCTGCGAACCTCACCGGCCTCGACCTGGACGACCGTGCGCACCTCGTCGGGAAGCCCGCGCAGCACGGTGAACAGCAGGTCCGGCTCGAGCGCAAACGGCGCCGGCATGCCTTCGGCCAACCGACTGCGGCGCACCTTCCACTGCTCTCCCACCTTCGCCAACATGCGTCCGTTGGCGCGCACGAAGTGGCCCCCGTCGCTCTCGCCCCAGACGAGATCCCGGGACCAACCGCCGTCGACCTCGATGTCCTCGTCGCCAAACGGCATACCCCTGCCGCGCATCATCCCCAGGTCATTGTTCTCGCCGGTCGCAAAGGTGCCGCGCCCGTAGGCGAGCATCTTGTCGAGCGCACGATCGACCAAGGCCTTCGCTTCGGCGCTCTTGGCCGCCGGGTGGAACGGACCAGATCGGGGCATTTCGTCCTTGTCCCGAGGGTCGCCACCCAGCCCGGCGCCAGCGCCTCGTTCGAGCTGCCGTCCCACCTCACCCAGCCGAACGCACGATGCGGTCCGGCAGCGACACCACGCCGCGGTCTGGGCGGCCTCGTCGAGGTACACGCCGGTCGTCTCAACGGCCATTCCCGCTCGCCGCCGCTGCGCGGCGTCTGCAAGCCGTTCTGTGTCGTAGACCTGCGGGGCCCTCATGTGGTCCTGGCCCTCGAACACGCGACGGTGTCAACAGACCTCTGGCGCGCGCAGTGCACACGAGACATACTGTGTGTATGAAGCGTACAAATCTTGTGCTTCCCGCAGACCTGCTCGCCGAAGCTGTCCGGATTAGCGGCGAAAAGACGTTCTCGGGCGCCGTCGTGATGGCCCTGCAAGAGTTCGTTCGGCGGGCACGGGCTCGTCAGATCCTGCACCTGCGCGGTACCGGCGCCTGGGAAGGGGATCTCGCCGAAATGCGCGGGGACAAAGCACCGCCACCACGTCGCCGCAAGGCCCGATGATCCTGGTCGACACGTCGATCTGGATCGACGCCTTCCGCC
>JBDSBS010000988.1:0-3978 GCA_039921435.1 Planctomycetota bacterium
CGCGCGCACTGGGGCGCACGGTGGCGAGCGTCGCCAACAAGGCCAACCAGTTAGGACTGAAGAAGAGTTCGCGGCTGCTCACGGACATCGGCCGCACGAACGTGGCTGCGCGCTATGGGCGGGCCGAAGGCGAGGCTGGCGACTCCGGTTGATCGCTTCGGAGAAGCGTAGGGGCCACTGGGAGCGGGACTGGGACTGGCAGCGGGACCGGCAGCGGGACGACCGGTCCGCACCGGGTGATTTTCGGCCCCTGTGCTCAACTCGGACAGGTGCGGCGTCGATGAACGGTCTGCGCGGGTTTAGCGGAACCGGCCGCGCGCCCACACCGAGGTAAGCCATGGAAATCGTTGGTAAGAAGAGCCAAGGACTGTCGGTCACAGCCCTCAAGGACGACAAAACCGTCATCGTGTCGTTCAACGACCGGAGCCTGAACTTCTACGTCACGGACTCGCTGAAGGAGTCGCTCAAGGAGACCATCAACGCGAAGATCGAAGAAGGCTTCGAGCACTTCGTGCTGAACCTCGACAACGTGAAGATCATCGATTCCTGCGGGGTCGGCCTGATCATCGTGGCCAACAACGTCACGTCTTCGCGCAACAGCAAGCTCTACCTGAGCAACATCAAGCCGTTCATCGTGAAGATCTTCGAGATCATGCGGATCTCCAAGCACCTGTCGATCTTCGAGAAGGAAGACGACGCCTTGGCCGCGATCAAGAACGGCAAGTGATTCGAGGTGGCGCGTGGGCCGGATGCCAGGCGTCCGGACGCCGCGCTGTGCGCCAAGGTCTCGAGCCAGGCGCTCTCTGCGGGTGACTTCTGATGAGCATCATCGGCAGCATCATGGACGGCATCCTGTTCGTGGATGCGGCGGACAACGTCGCTCTCATGAACGCGGCGGCCGAGGACCTGCTCGGCACGAAGTCGTTCGCCGCGATCGGCAAGACGCTTCCATCCTTGTTGGGTCGTTCCGACCTCATGCAGACGTTGGCTGCCGATCATGCACGGCTGCGCACCCAGAAAGAGGTCGTGCACACGGTCGAAGTGCATCACACCGAACAGGATCTGCTCTACATCAAGTGCACGACGTGTCGCGCCCTCGACTATCGCGGGCAGCCAGCGGGCATCCTCACGGTGCTGCGCGACGTGACGGCTGAGTTCAAGACCGACCAGCTCAAGAACCAATACCTGTCGATCGTCGCCCACGAGCTGCGCACGCCGCTGACCGGCATCAAGACGTTCGCGACCATGATGGTGAAGGGCACGCTCGGAGTGCTCAGCGAGCGGCAACAACGCGCCTGTGACTCCATTCGCGAGCAGTCCGTGCGTTTGGAGCACCAGATCGACAAGCTCATCAACCTGGGCAACCTCGAGTCGGCCGACTACGGGCAGGACCGCGCCGCGATTCCGGCCGCCGAGTTCGCCGCGGGTCTGTTGGCGCCGTTCGAGCAGCCGGCGCGCGATCGCCAGATCGACCTCGAGTTGGAGCTGGCACCGACCGAGCACATGCTCTTCGCTGACCGGGCCGACCTGCGACGGGCGTGCCAGGCGCTGGTCGAGAATGCGGTCAAGTTCGCACGGGACGGGGGGCGGGTCCGGGTCCGCCTCGAAGAGATGGGGGATGACCAGCTGCGCTTCGGGGTCGCCGACGACGGCATTGGCATCGATCCACGCTACCACCGCCGCATCTTCGAGAAATTCTTCCAGGTCGAGGCTCCGCTCACGCGCCACCACGGCGGCGCCGGATTGGGCCTGTTCGTGGCCCGGGGCATCGTCGAAGCGCACGGAAGTCGCATCGAAGTCTCCAGCCAACTGGGTCGCGGAGCCGATTTCTCCTTCGTGCTGCCTCTGTGCCGCGCGGTGGCGCTTGCCACCCCGGTCGCCGAGGAGTCGTCCTAGCCGCAACGTGTGACCGTCATGCAACGAACCGTCCTGATCATCGAAGACGAGAAACTCATCATCGTCTCCACCCAGATGGTGCTCGAAGCCGCGGGGTTCCGGGTCGAATCTGCCACCAACGGCGAAGATGGCATCGCGAAGGCGCGCGCGCAGGCGCCGGATCTCATCCTGCTCGACATCATGATGCCGGGCATCGACGGGTGGGAGACCCTGACGCGGCTCAAGCGCGACACGGCCACCGCCGGCATTCCTGTGGTCATCTTCACGGCGCGCGAACATTCTCGCGGCCATCAGAAAAGCTCTGACATGGGCGCGGCTGACTACTTCCGGAAGCCGTTCGAGCCCGACGAACTCATCGAGTTGGTCGAGAAGCACGTCAGCCAGCGCGCCTGATTCGCGGAATTGGCGCGCGGGTTCAGCGCAGTGAGCCGCCCTTCTGCCCGCGTTGGGGGTTCGCGGCGCTCTTGGCATCGGGCGTTGTCGGCACCGCTTCGAAGGCCGCGAACGACTTCTCCGCCGCGGCGAGCAGTTCCTTGGCCTCGGCGGCCGAACCAAAACCCTGACACTGCAGCGCGCCCGCGCCTTTGTAGTTCTCGAACCAGAGCGCGAGGACCGCTGTCACGCCCGGGAACGACTTGTCGAGGTCGGCGATGTCCTTGCAGGCGGCCATGGGCGAGTCTGGCGAAACGGCGATGATCTTGTCGTCCTTGTCGCCGGAATCGATGAGGCGGATGGTGCCCAGCACCATCACGGGTGCGACCGTGCCGCGCGGCAGAGCGGGGCCGAGCACGATCACGTCGAGCGGGTCGCCGTCCCCGCCGATGTCCTTGCCGAGCAGGGCTCGCGGCACCATGCCGTAGTTGGCCGGGTAGCCGAGGTACTTCACGTGGCGCGGCTTCTCGTCCTTCATGTCCCAGCGCATGACGCCGTCGAGCTTGACCTCCCATTTGTCACAGGCACCTGCGGGGATCTCGACGACAGCGTGCACGAGGCCGTTCTCGCTGCGCGAAGGCCAGCCGCGGAAGAAGTCCTTCGGCGCGCGAACCGTCAGCGCGTCCGAGTACTGGAGTCCGGCGGCCAGCGGGGTGGTGGAGAACGGGTGTTGCGGTGTTGGCTTGGCCGCTTGGCCGGGGGCGGGCAATGCCAGCAGCAACAGCGCCGGGACGAGCAAGATCGAGGCGTTCATGGCCGCCGATACTACTCGCCCGTCTGGCCGCGCCGCGCGGCGCGCGATCTCCTCACGCGGCCTTGATGCCGCGTTGATAGCCCAACGCGGGCTTGGCCCGCAACACAACGTGAGCCACTGGTTCGAGAATCGTGAACCCCGTTCACGATTCTCGGCACCAGAGACTCACTCGTGGCGCAGTGCTTCGACGGGGTCCATGTTCGCAGCGCGCCACGCGGGGTAGATGCCGAACACCACGCCGACGGCGGCGGAGATGCCGAAGGCGAGCAACACGTGCGGCAGCAGGATGATCGTGTTCTGCTTGAACCAGGTCTCGATCACCCAGGGCACGATCATGCCGAGCGCGACGCCAACGACGCCGCCGAGTGCCGACAGCACGCCCGCCTCGACGAGGAACTGTTGGATGATGTGCTTCTTCTTGGCGCCGAGCGCGCGACGGATGCCTATCTCGCGCGTGCGTTCGGTGACCGTCGCCAGCATCACGTTCATGATGCCGATGCCGCCTACGAGCAGGCTGATCGAGGCGATGACGGCCAGCACGAGATTGAACATCTGCTTCTGCTTCTCCTCCTCGCGCAGCAACTCGAGCGGCACGGTGATCTCGATGTCGCCCTTGGGGCCATGCGATGGCTGCAGCATGTAGCGCAGCACGCCCGCGGCACCCTCGACATCGTCCGATGTCGGCAGCTTGACTTTGATCTCGTGCAGCTCGACGGATTCGAAGCGGTTGGTCGCCGTGTTGCGGATCGTGTCGCCAAAGCGGCGGCGCGAGCTCGTCATCGGAATGAAGGCGCACTCGTCGAGGGTGGTGCCGTTCGGGCCCGCTGCCCGGCCCTGGTACTCGAGCACACCGACCACCTGGAAGCGGTCCTCGATGCCGATGAGGATGGTCTTGT
>JBDSBS010000989.1:0-2904 GCA_039921435.1 Planctomycetota bacterium
AAAGGCACTCGAGCAGTTTGGTGGTACCGTCGAAACCGAACGTGCTGTCGCCGACGGGCTGCGGTACCTCGCGCGCATCCAGAACGCAGACGGCAGCTGGGGCACCCGCGATCTGTTCGATGCCAAGTACGGGCACGTCTACGTCGGCAAAACGGCGCTCTGTGTGCTGGCGTTCCTCGGTGCGGGCCACACGCCGGCTTCGCAGACCGAACACAGCAAAGTGGTCGACCGTGCACTTCGCCACTTGCTCTCGCTGCAGGACGAGGACAACGGGGCGTTCGGCAGCAGTTCGTGTTACGGCCACGGCATCACGACCTACGCGCTTGCGGAGTGCTACGGACTGACGAAGGCCCAAGAACTGCTGCGGCCGCTCGAGTCGGCGCTGACCTGGATCCTGCACAACCAGGGGCCGCGGCGCGATCGGCGCAACCGCGGCGGTTGGGGTTACTTCTCGCCTGGGCTGCAGCGCGAAGACGACTATGCGCGCGTGTCGGTCACAGCGTGGATGGTGATGGCGCTCGAGTCAGCGCGACTGTCGGGCATCTTGCTGCCGACCGAGGCGCTGCCGCGCGCGCGCGAATACCTCGAGGCGTCGTACGACCAGCCGAACGGTTGGTTCCGCTACAACCACAAGCCGAGCCGCCTGCAGTCGGCCTGGCCGACGCTGCCCGCGAGCACGCCGGCCGGTGGGTTCTGTCTGCAGCTGCTCGGCATGTCGGCGGACCAAGACATGGTGCGCGCAGCGCTCGACTTCACTGCGGATCGGCGGCCCGATGAGTATCGCACCTACGACGACGACGACTTCGTGCAGCGCGGCCAGGGCAACGTCTACTTCTGGTACTACGGTTCGTTGTGCTGCTTTCTGGCGGGCGGCGAGCACTGGGCTCGCTGGAACGAACGGCTGCGCACGGTGCTGCCGGCAGCACAAGCCTCGGACGGGTCCTTCCCGCCGATCGACGTGTATGCCCGCGAGGCCGGCGACAACCGGCGCGACCGCAGCTACACGACGGCGATGTGTGTTCTGAGCCTCGAAGTCTACTACCGCTACTTCACGCCGCTGCTGATCGGTCGCTGAGCGCGTCGGGGCGCACGTTCGCAGTCGTTCTGGGCCGAGGCGGTAGCCAGTGAGTGCGAAAGGAAGAGCCGCTCGCTACGTTGCGCCCGATGTCGAAAGTGCGGTTCGTGTTCAAGAGCATGGTGTTGGCGATGACCGGCATGGTCCTCGTCTACCTCGGCGTCGGGCAGATCCTCGTCGACGACTGGCGCATCGACACCACGCGCGTGCTGCAGGCGAGCCCCGTCGAAGTCGCGGCGTTCGTGCAGGATCTCGGCACGTGGAGCAAGTGGTCATCGACCGATGCCAATCTCGGCCCGCCGACGGTGCGCACGGTGGCAGGGGAGCGGGGGGCCAAGGGGTACGGCATCACGTGGACGGGGCCGCAGGGGCGCGCGATGTTGGTGGTGACGGGCGGCGGTGCGGACGCGATGGAGTACGAGTTCATTGGCCAGGGGCCAGACGATACGGAGCCGCGTTCGCGCAGTCGTGGGCACATCGAGTGGGTGGCGGAGGGTGCTGGGTGTCGGGTTCTCTGGCGCGACGAAGGTTCGTGGGGCAGCACCGTGGGGCGCTGGTTTGGCTGGTTTGGCGCGCTGCAGGAACGCCTGCGCGAGGTGCAGGGCGCGAGCCTGCAGGGTCTGCAGCAGGCGATCGAGGCGGCACGTCGAGCGGCGGGCAAGTGAACGTTCGTGTGGCGTGGCCAATGCCTTGATGCTGGCCCACCTTTGGCACACCTTGCAGTCGACCGATTCGCGGATACGGTCGTTGCCATGGATGAGGTCTCGGATCTCGGCCTGCTGTCACCGCAGGACTATCTGGCTCGGGAAGTTCGGTCCTCGGCCCGCCATGAGTTCGTCGGCGGGTTCACCTACGCCATGGCAGGTGCTACCAACGCGCACAACCAGATCGCCGCGAACATCCTGGTGGCGTTCGCCAACCGCCTGCGCGGTGGCCCGTGCCGGCCGTTCAACTCCGATACCAAGCTGCGCGTGCGACTGCCGTTCCAACTCCGCTTCTACTACGCCGATGTGCTGGTGACCTGTCGCCCGAACCCGCAGCGCGATGTGTTTCAGGACGAACCCACGGTCGTGGTCGAAGTGGTGTCTGCCCAGACTCGCCGCGTCGACGAGGGTGAGAAGTGCCTCGCGTACGCAGCGATCCCGTCGCTCATGGTCTACCTGCTGGTGGAACAGGAATCGGCACAGGTGGCGGTGCTGCGTCGCGGCGAGCAGGGTTTCGTGCGGTCGGTGCACGCAGGCGTCGAGGCGACGATTCCCTTGCCGGAGATCCTGTGCGAACTGCCGCTCGCCGACATCTATGACGGCATCGAGCTGGGTGCTAGCGGGTAGGGCCTCTCGCGCGGTTGGCGGTGGGAACGTGTGTTTCTGCGTAGTCTGAGAGCGAACGTCTCTACCCGCGACCCCCGGAAGCACCCCGTCCGCCAACAACACGACGCGCAAGCCTGGTCGCCGGACACTTTCGGCGAGTGCGACGGTACGCTTGCCGGGGTTCGGGTTTCCACGGGTCATGAAGCACCTCGTCCTACGCGTAGCATTCCTCGCCTTGGGGCTTTCGGCGCCCGCCGCAACCCTGCCGGCGCAGGTGCCGGATGGCCAGCTCGTCGTCTCCGCCTTCGACCTGCCACCGACCTGGCCGGGAGCCGCCGGGCTCTGCTTCGTCGACCCGGTCAGCGGCGCAGTCACCGCTGTCAGCGGCCTGCCGTGCGAACTGACCGCATCATGCAATGCGTCGTCAGGTAGCAACTGCGTAGTGCGGGATCCGCGCAGCGAGCGCTTGCTGGTCGGCAACCTCGTCATCAACGGGGGCGAGGTCAAGGCCTGGCTGCT
>JBDSBS010000990.1:0-6491 GCA_039921435.1 Planctomycetota bacterium
CGTGTCGCGCGTGCTTTGCGTCGGATCCCAGGGAAACAATGCCGCCTGTGTTTCGGGCGCGAGCCAGCCAAACAACGACGGACCCAACAGCACGCCCGTGATCCTTTCCGCGACGACCTGCGGCTGACCGAGCCGCCTGGCCAACATGCCGACGATGCGGCAGGCCAACAGGATCACGGCGATCTAGGCGAAGAAGTGGACCGCGAGATGGACGTTGTTCACGCGGGAGAGTGCGGGATTCGAGGGACGTGCACCGTAGCGGGCCACACGCCAGCCATGCCAACTAGAAACGCAGCGAGTGCGACACCTTGAACTCGAGCGACTGCTCCGTCGGCACGATCGACCCGTCGTCTTCGCGCAACCAGCTCGTGCCGAGCACAGCGAAGAAGTCGCAGCCCGGTGCGTAGATCCAGCGCAGGCGGCTCTGCCAGCCGAGCACGTTGGACTCGTTGTCGAACTGCACGAGGTTGCGCAGGCTCAACGCGGGCGAGAAGAACAGGTCCAACAGGCCCTTTGCGATCTGGGTCGTGAACGCCCGCCCTGGACCGAGGTCGACCATCGCCGTCTCATAGCCGCCGCCGAGGTGCAGCAGCGCCGAAGTGCGCCACTCCAAGTTCCCTTCAAGCCGGTCGCTGCGGCCTCCGAAGAAGTCGCCCGTCGAAGCGACGAATAACCCGTTCCAAGGGCGCGCCTCCGTGGTCTGCAGGAAGAAGCCGGCGCGTGTGGACCAGTAGTCACCCGCAACCACCGTCGCCGTGCCGTCGAACAATGTGAAGTCCGTGTCGACGCGTTCGAACTTGCGGTTCGCGAACGCGGACAACTCGTCGCCGCTGTGCAGCTCGACGCCGAGTCGATTGATGCCGAACTCGGCGTCTTGAGGCTGACCCTACCAGCTCTCGGCGCGCTGTATTCCTACGTCGACGACGTATCGACGGATCGCACCACCCTCCGCCGCGCGCGGCCGGAAGCCGGCTTGCAACGCCGAGACCCGCGTGCCGCGGCGCCGCACGAAACCCAGCGCCGGCGTGAAATCGTCGGAGACCCAGCGCGTGCCCACCTCGAAGTTCCACTCGCTGCCGCGGCTCTGCACGTCGAGGCCGAAGCTCTCACCATCGCTCGCCGCGTCCGTACCCGTCGAACCGACGGCGTCGAACGTCACCTGCAGGTCGAGGTCGCCGACGAACTGCGGCAGGCGGTGGTAGAAGTCGACGCCGGCGACCGAGTTGCTCCCTGTGCTGGCGGGATTGCCGTGCGTGCCGAGCAGCCCAACCGTCGTGTTGTCGCCGAGTGCATACTTGAACCGCGCGACCGCCAGGTTCTCGCTGTCGACGACGTTCGTGGCATCGGCCTGCACGTCGAGCAAGCCGATCTCGAAGGGGCCGACCTCGCCCGTGAGTTTGACGCCGCCGAGCAACGGGATCTTCGAACCGTCGCCCGCGAGTCCGATGCGCCGCGTGAAGAACGGCAGGAACGTGGTGTTCGCAGCCTGACTGGCGCCGAACGTGAAGTAGCTCGTGCCCTCGAGAAAGAAGTCGCGCTTTTCGGGGAAGAACAGCGGGAAGCGGTTGAGGTTGATCTGGCGGCTGTCGTTCTCGGTCTCGGCAAAGTCCGTGAAGACCGTCGTCGCGAGCGTGACCGACGGTGACAATCGGTAGTAGGCCTCGCCGCCCGCATCGACATCGGACCGCCAACCATCGTCAGTGGCGGCGCGGTCGCGTGCCACACCGGCCGTGACGTAGGGCACGAGCTCGACGCCGAGGCCACCGTCGATCTCGCCAAACCCCTCGATGGTGCCGCACTCGCTGACGCGGAAGAACGAGAACGCCTGCGAAGGACTCGCCCACTGGTATTCCTCGTTGCGCGTGCGCACGTAGCGACGCAGGTTGAAACCCCACGTTCGCGCCCCTTCGCGCCGCGGCAGGCTGCGGAACGGAATCGCGATCTCTGCCATCCAGCCCTCGGCGGTGACCTTCGTCTCGCCCTGCCAGATGGTGTCCCAAGGCTTGTCGAACTTGCTGCCGTTCGCCGAGATCAGGATGTCGCCGATCGAGCCACCGGCGCCGATCTGCAAGAAGTAGGCGGTGCGCCGGTTCTCGAACGGATCGAGCAGGATCTCGATACGGTCGTCGGGATCGAGGCGCGCATCGCGCGCCCGCTGCGTCGCGCGGATCTCGCTCGGCACGCTGTCGAAGCACCAGATCGCGATGTACAGGTGCTGCCGATCATGCAGCAGGCGCACCTCGGTGCGTTGGGTCGGCCCGCGGCCGAGCCAGGGCTCGACCATCGTCAGGTCGCCGATGGCCGGAGCTTGACGCCAGCACTCGTCCTCGAGGTGGCCGTCGATGCGCGGCGCGTTCTCGACGCCGACGCGCCCCACCTGGGCCGTTCGACGCGGCCGTTCGACGCCGTCCTGTGACGGCAATGCCACCGCGAGGATGAGCAGGAACAGCGCGTCAAGCTGCAGCCGAAACGACATGCGCGCGGCAACTTACGAAGCTGCGGCCGAGAACGCTCAGCTCATTTGCGCGCAGCGACGGGACTCGGCGTGCGCGTCATGAGGCCGCTGTGACCGTTCGCCGACGGCGTCGCTGCGTTGCTCGATCGCGGCGGCATGCCGTGTGTGCCGAGTGTGCCGAGGCCTCCGGTCGGCTTGACCTTGATGTCGGCGAGCCGACGCCGCACGTCATCGGGGCGGTTGGCCTTGCCAACGGCGTCCTCACCGGCGATCAGACCCTCGGCGTAGTTGCGCAGCAGTTCGTCCTCGAGCGTGACCATGCCATACTGCCTGCCCGTCTGCATGATGTTGAGCATCTGCGCCGACTTGGACTCGCGGATCAGCGAGCGCACGGCGTCGGTGGCGACGAGGATCTCGCGCACCGCGACGCGACCGCCGCCAATCTTCGAGACGAGCGTCTGTGAGATGACGCCTTGCAAGGTGCTCGCGAGCTGAACGCGCACCTGCTGCTGCGCATCGGTCGAGAACACGTCGATGATGCGATCGACGGTCGAGATTGCGCTCGTCGTATGCAGCGTGCCAAACACGAGGTGGCCCGTCTCGGCGGCCGTGATGGCCATCGAGATGGTCTCGAGGTCGCGCATCTCGCCGATCAAGATCACATCCGGATCCTGGCGCAGCGCGCGGCGCAGCCCTTCGCGGAACGTCGCGCAGTCGCTGCCGATCTGGCGCTGCGTCACGAAGCACTGTTTGTCCTTGTGCACGAACTCGAGCGGGTCCTCCATCGTCAGGATGTGCCCGTGTTCGGTCTGGTTGATGTAGTCGATCAACGCTGCCAGCGTCGTCGACTTGCCCGAACCAGTCGGGCCCGTGACCAGTACGAGGCCGCGCGGCTTGGCCGCAAAGTCGAGACAGATCTGCGGCAGGTTGAGCTGCTTGTAGTCCGGGATCTGATCGGGAATCTGCCGCAGCACGAGGCCCGCGGCGCTGCGTTGGTGCAGCGCGTTGACGCGGAAGCGGGCCAGGTCCTTGACGGCGTACGAGAAGTCGATGTCCTTCTCCTTCTCGAACCGCTCCCACTGCTCGGGGCCCATGAGCTGTCGGGCCAGGTCGGCAGTCTGGTCTGGCATCAGCCGGCCGAACTCGGGCTGGGTCTTGATCTCACCGTCGATGCGGAAACCGGGCTCACTGCCCGCCTTGATGTGCAGGTCGGAAGCACCCTTGCTGACCATGGCACGCAGCAGATCTACGATTTGAAGCGACACGGAATCTCCTCTCACCTGGTGTGTCCGATTCGACCCAAGGGAATAATCGGCATGGACTTCTGAGGTTCTTGACCGCTTGGCGAGACGCCGTCCAGGACCTGGACACCGCCAACCGTAAGCGGCCTCGCAGTGCAGAGTTTGTGAAGACTTCGGATCCCTTGGCCATCGCGTCGCCGACCCGGTCCTATGTTGCCGATAGTTCGAGGCCGCATGACTGAACTGCCCGAGATCCGAACAGCCCGCACGCCCGACGACGGCGTCGGCCGCCAGCACCGTCAGCCAGATCCGGCGCAGCCGAGCCCCGGCGGCGGATCCGTGGGGCAAGAAGTCGCCGCGGCGCCAGCGCCAGCGCCGGCCAGCGCTTCGGCCCCCGCGCCCGTCGCGATCAGTTCTCTCGAACGCACTGCTCTGTTCGCCAACCGCGAACAGTCGTGGCTGGCCTTCAACGGCCGCGTGCTCGAGGAAGCCCAGGATCCAGGCACACCCCTGCTGGAGCGCGTCAAGTTCTTGGCCATCGCCAGCACGAACCTCGACGAGTTCTTCGAGATTCGCGTCGCCGGCGTCATGGAACTCGTCGATGCCGGACTGCCTGGCGAGAACCCGGACGGCATCAAGCCGCAGGACGAACTCGACCGCATCCGCGCAGCGGCGCACACCTTCACCGACGCGATGCACCGCACCTGGCGCGAGCAATTGGTGCCCATGCTGGCCAAAGCCGGCATCGAGTTCCGCGCCATAAAGCATCTTACGCCGGCGCAGCAGAAGTGGATCGACAGCTACTTCCAGAAAGAGGTCTACCCGATCTTGACGCCGCTCGCCGTCGATCCGGCCCACCCCTTCCCGGTGCTGCTCAACAAGTCGCTCAACCTGGCGGTATTGCTGCTCGACCCACGCCAGGCGCGCCGCACGCATCGCATGGCGGTAGTTCAGGTGCCGCGTTCGCTGCCTCGTATCCTGCGCCTGCCCGAGATCGACGGGCAACGCGCCTACATCTTCGCGGCCGACATCGTGCAGGAGAACCTGCGCGAGCTGTTTCCCGGGCTCGAGGTCGTGCACGTGAGTGCGTTCCGCGTCACGCGCGACAGCAACCTCGATGTCGACGAGATCCAGGGCACCGACCTGATGAGCTCGATCGAGAAGGAACTCGTCAAGCGGCGGCGCGGCGAACCCGTGCGGCTCGAGATCGATGCAGGTGCGCACCCCGACGTGCTCGACCGCTTCCTGAAGGCGTTCGCGCTCGAGCTCGACGACGTCTACTTCTGCGAAGGGCCGGTCAACCTCGGCCGCATCCTCGAGCTGCACCAGATGATCGAGCAGCCCGAACTCAAGGACCCGCCGACCCAACCGCGGCGGCAGTGGAGTTGGGCTACGGCCGACGAGATGTTCACCGACCTGCGCGAAGGGGACATCCTACTGCACCATCCCTACGAGTCGTTCGGGACGGTCGAGGACTTCATCCGCTTCGCGGCGCGCGATCCGAAGGTGCTCGCGATCAAGCAGACGATCTATCGCGCGGGCAGCAAGAACCCGCTCGTCGAAGCGCTGATCGAAGCGGCGCAGCAGCGCAAGCAGGTGACGGTCATCGTCGAACTCAAGGCTCGCTTCGACGAAGAAGCCAACATCCAGTGGGCGCGTCGCATGGAGCAGGCCGGCGTGCACGTCGTGTACGGCATCGTCGGGCTCAAGACGCACGCCAAGTGCACACTCGTCGTGCGGCGCGAGGACGACGGCAGCCTGCGCCGTTACTGCCACCTGGGCACCGGCAACTACAACCCGACCACGGCGCGCCTCTACACAGACGTCGGCCTGCTGACCGCCCGCCAGGATCTCGGTGAAGAGGTCGCCGAGACGTTCAACATGATCACAGGCTACTCGCGCGTGCCGCAGATGGAGCACCTGCTCGTGGCTCCGTTCACGATGCGCGACAAGGTCCTGCAGCTGATCCGCAACGAGATCGAGCACAAGAAGGCCGGCAAGCCAGCCGCCATCCGCGCCAAGCTGAACAACGTCTCCGACCCGCAGGTCATCATCGCGCTCTACGAAGCGTCGCGCGCCGGCGTCAAGATCGAACTCTGCGTGCGCAGCGTCTGCTGCCTTCGCCCTGGCGTGCCCGGCCTCAGCGACAACATCGTCGTCAAGGCGATCGTCGACCGCTTCCTCGAGCACAGCCGCGTCTACTACTTCGAGAATGCCGGCAATCCACTCGTGTACCTGTCGTCCGCCGACTGGATGGTGCGCAACCTCGACCGCCGCGTCGAAGTCGCCACGCCCATCCTCGATCCCGAACTCAAGAAGCGCGTCGTCGACGAAGTGCTCGACATCGCGTTGAGGGACAACGTCAAGGCGCGCCGCGTGCTACCCGACGGGCGCAGCGAGCGCATCGTTCGCGCCGAGGGTGAGGCGGCGGTGCACAGCCAGGTGGCCTTGCTCGAGATGACGAACAAGCAGCCCGAGTCGACGCCGGAGGGTGGGGTGTCGGAGCCGCAGAAGCGGCGGAAGAACAAGAAGAAGAAGCGCTAGTGGGGTGACGCGGAAGCTGCGACACCGAGCCGACCCAGGGGTACCCGCAGGGCATCGTGACATTCGCGATCACCGATCCCCAGAACCTGATGGTGAACTTCACCTTTCAATCTGGACACGCTCGCGATCGAGTGACCGGGGGCCTCGAGGCCGTTCGACGGTCCGCGCCGTGGGAAAGACAGGCGATCTCCCCCTGCTACCCGAGACCGTTCTCTGACAGGGGCCCAGGAAAGGAAAACCCCACAGGACTG
>JBDSBS010000991.1:0-9160 GCA_039921435.1 Planctomycetota bacterium
GCGAACCAGATACGACCGACGTGGAAGCCGGGGTAGATCAGCGCCGCGGCGACGGCGAAGAGCGTCATCGCCTCGGCCGCGCGGTTGATCGACGTGCGCCACTTCTGTCGGAACAAGAAGAGGATCGCGCTGATCAACGTGCCGGCGTGGCCGATGCCGATCCAGAACACGAAGTTGACGATCGGCCAGCCCCAGGCCACGGGAACGTTGTTGCCCCAGACACCGATACCCGTGAAGACGAGATAGCCGAGCATCGCGCCGAGGTTCATCAACAAGGCGATGGAGACCCCGAACATCAGGTACCAACCGCGCGGCGTCTTGTTCTCGGCGACGCGCGCAATGAGGTTGGTGACCGACGCGAAGTCGTTCTTGCCTTCGACGAGCGGGGCCCGACGCAGCGGGTTCTCCGGCTCGTCGACAACTTGCAGCTTGGCAACCTGGGTGGCGGTCATCGGATCAGGCCAGCTCGGTTTGGAGTTCGGGGTTGGGGTTGCGAACGCGACCGAGGTAGGTCGTGCGTGGCTTCGTATTCAGCTCGGACAGCAGGCCGTAGTTGAGGTCGAGCGCTCGTTGCGTGGCGACCTTGCTGGTCTGCTCTAGGATGTTGCCGAAGGTGATCGCCTGCGTCGGGCAGGCCTGGGCGCAGGCCGTCGTGACATGCACGTCGTCCTTGCCATCGCCAACCTTCTTGCCGGCCAGCTTGGCCTGGATGCGGCCGCCGTTGATGCGCTGCACGCAGTAGGTGCACTTCTCCATGACGCCGCGGCTGCGCACGGTGACGTCCGGATTGAACGCCATGCGCTTGGTGTCGGGCACGTTGCCGAGATAGTCGAGGTAGTTGTAGCGGCGGACCTTGTAGGGGCAGTTGTTGCTGCAGTACCGCGTGCCGATGCAGCGGTTGTAGACCATGTCGTTGAGGCCGTCGGGGCTGTGCGTCGTCGCCGCGACCGGGCACACGGACTCGCACGGCGCGTTTTCGCACTGCATGCAAGGCACCGGCATGTTCGAGACCTGCGGGTCCTCGGCCATCTCGAGCTTGTTGCCATACGTCTGCTCGGCCTTGGGCTTGCCATCGGCGAGCGAGCTGAAGTAGCGGTCGGCGCGGATCCAGAACATCTCGCGGTTGCGCGAGACCTGGATCTTGCCGACCATCGAGATGTTGTTCTCGGCGACGCACGCGACCATGCAGGCGCTGCAGCCGGTGCAGGCGTTGAGGTCGATGACCATGCCCCACTGGTAAGGCGACTTCTTGACCTCGGGATCGTTGCGACCCGGCTCGTAGCGCTCGGTCCAGAGGGACTTGGCCAGTGCGGCCTCGGTCGCGTGCTCGTCGTGCAGGCGCGCCGCCTGGTCGAGCGGCGACATCTTGGGGGCCCAGCGCGGGTCCTGTTCGTTCTTCTTGGCGGTGGTTTCACGCACGATGGCGCGGCCCACCATGGTGCCGTGGTCCTGCGTCGCGACGAGCGGGTAGTTGCCTTGGCCGCGTAGCACCTGAGCACCGGTCAGGATCCACTGCGCCGCCGTGGTCCGCAGCACGTTGGCGTTGAAGCCGGTGGCGTGCGCGACCTTGCAGGACTCGGGCAGGGAACGCCCCCAGCCGAGCTGGATCGTCACACTGTCGTCGGCGTGCCCGGGCAGGATCCAGGCAGGAATCTGCAGCGTGCCGCCGCCGGTGCCGCCCGAGATCGTCAGCAGATCGCCGTTCTGCGCGTTGAGCTGCTTGGCCGTGGCCATGCTGAGCAGCGCAGCGTTGTCCCAGCTGAGCTTGGTCAGCGGGTCCGGGATCTCCTGCATCCAGGAGTTGTTGGCGAACCGACCGTCGCCCATCTTCGGGCAGACGCGGAGCACGACCTCCATGCCGGTCGGCTTGGTCCAGCCGGCAACACCAGCGGCGATCGTCGTGGCGTTGATCGCGACGTTCTCGGGCTCGAACTTCGAATCGGCGAAGCCGTCGCTGAGTGTCTTGGGCCACCAGTTGGTGGCGAAGTCGGCAGTCTGCAGCTTGGCCTGCCAGTACGACTTGACGAGTTCGTAGCCGAACACGGTATTGCGGGCCGTAGCGAGGTCCGCAGCGTAGGGCTCCTGGTTGAGGAAGCCGAGGAACTCGAGAGCGGAGACGCCGCCGTGCAGCGGCGCGACCAGGGGCTGCTGCAGCGAGATCGTGCCGTCGTGTGCGTGCGCATCGCCCCAACACTCGAGCTCGTGCGCGAGCGGGAAGTGCCAGTCGCACAAGCTGCCGGTCTCGTCGTCGTAGGTGCCGACGTGGATCGTGTGCTTGATCTTCTTGGCGCGCATCAGCTCGCCGAACTTGAGGTCCGCAGGCGCGTCGTAGACGGGATTGCAGCCCAGGCACACGAGCGTGTCACAGGCTCCTTGGTCGATCGCGTTTCGCAATTCCTGGATCGACGCGACTTGACTGGTCTGCAGCGCCTCGGGCAGGGCCGTGAACGAGACCGTCTGACCAACACAACCGAGTGCCTGGTTGATCGCGTGGGCAATTGCGTGCACCGCTGCCGGCTGCCGTGGGCCGGCCAGCACGATGCAGCGACCGCGCGCGGACTGCAGGTCTTTGGCGAGGATCTCGAGCCACTTCTTGCCGGTCTTCTGGAAGACTTCGGGCGAGTGACCCTGCAGCGCTTTGGCGAGTTCGCCGTCCTCGACGCCCAGCGCCTTCGCCAACGCGAAGGCGACGCCGGGGATTTCGCCGGACTTGGTGCGGAAGCGGTGGTCGGCGGCCGTGCCGGTCGTGCTGAACGTCGACTCGACGACGTAGAGGCGCGACAGCTTCTTGCCGGCATTCGCCCCAGCATTGGGCTGCTTCCTGGTCTCGGCCCAGGCGCGGGCGTTCCGTAGGTTGTTGCCGTCGACCGCCAGGAAGTCGCTGTCGAGCGACACCACGACGTCGGCCTTCTCGAATGCGTAGTGCGTCGCGACCGGGCGGCCGAACGCCATCTTGGCGCCTTCGACTTCGCGGTCGTTGTGCAGGGCCGACCAGGTGTGGAAGCGCGCCTTCGAGAAGCTGCCGTTCTTCATGCGCGCAACCGCCGCCTGCAGCGACGGCGACGACGACGGTGGCATGAGCACGTAGAGGCCCTGTCCCTGCTTGAGGTTGACGAGGTCGGGCGAGACGCCGTCAAGCCATTCGCTGAACTGCGCCCAGACATCGACCACCGGCTCCTTCTTGGCACCGTGTCCGCCTGATACACCGCCGCCCGCTTCATGACCGCCGGTTTCGTGCGCGCCCGGTTGGTGATCACGCGGTTCGGGTGTCTCGGCTGCGGCTGTCTTCGGCTTCGGTCCACGCGGCGCGCGGCTGCGACCCGGATCGTAGAGCTGCAGCAGCTCGGCTTGCAGCCGCAGATCGGAACCGCCCCGACTGCTGGGGTGGTCCGGGTTGCCCTCGATCTTGGTCGGGCGACCGTCGCTGCTCTTGACGAGCACACCGATGCCGTAGCCTTGGCGCGACAAGGTCGTGGCGTAGAACTGCGGCAAGCCGGGCTTGAAGCCTTCGGGCCGCTTGTTGAATGGCAGGATCTTCGTCTCGGGCTTGCGGCAGCTCGTCAAGCCGGCCAGAGCGACCGAGGCCGCGACGACACCGAGGAAGCCGCGGCGCGAGACTTCATCAGGTGCTTCGGTGATGCCCTCGGGGAACTCGCGGGCGACGATGTCGCGGAACTCCGGCGTGTTCTCCAGTTCGTCGAGGCTGCGCCAATACGTTGCCCCAACCTGGGCTCCGTCCGGAACCCATGTGGGTCTTTGGCTTGCAGAATCGTGAACGGCGTTCACGACTCTGCGCACCAGAGGCTCACCCGGCCCGGCGCCATCTCGGACAGGGACGTCGCGCGTCGCGGCCAGGGCCTCTTTCGACGACTCTTGCGACGCGGGTTTCGTCGGAACGGGATTCATCGGAACGCTGGTCATCGGTGGCATGCCGAGCAGTGGGTCGGGGGGCTGAATTCGGGCGGGGTCTCACCCGTCCACTCGAGTCGCTTCTTGGCCGCGGCCATGCTCTTGTCGTCCGCGGTCCAGTTCATCTGAGTCACCGAAACCCCGTCGGGCCGGATGTGGGCAGAGGGGTCGCGGTGGCATTCGATGCACCAGCCCATGCTCAGTGGCTCGACCTGATGAACGATGTCCATCTCGTCGACGCGGCCGTGGCAGCTCGTGCAGCCGATGCGGCCGCGCATGTGCACCGCGTGGTCGAAGTAGGCGTACTGCGGCAGCAGGTGGACCTTGACCCATTCGATCGGCGGTCCGTCGGCCTTGCCCTCGCCATAGTTCTTGTGCAAGAGGGTCAGCTGCGGGCTGTCCTTGAGCACGACCTTGTGGCACCCGTAGCAGGTGTCGGCGTCGGGCACCGTGGCGTTCGGCCCTTCCTCGACCATGCGATGGCAGTAGCGGCAGTCCATGCCGAGCGCGCCCGCGTGCAGCTTGTGGCTGTAGCTGATGGGCTGGTATGGCTGGTAGCCGACATCTGTGCTCTTTGGCGAGAACCAGAAGGACACCACGAACACCACGAACAGACCGGTTGCTGCCGCGCCGAGCGCGAGCATGGCAGGCAGCTTGTTGGTCCACTTGGGGAACAGGACGGTCAAGTTGGAGCCCCTCCGCGCGGGGGGTTTACGGTCGCTGAGGTTTCGGTGACCCACCGAGGTTGCATCGAGGCCTGGTTGCATCGAGGCATTCGGTCGGGTCGCCCCAAACCCGATGGCCCCACGCGCCGAGAATCGTCTGGCTACGTGGTGATCAGGGCTGGGAGAGCACGTGCAGTGAGCCCGAGAGAGGGCGGCCCCTGTAAAAGATCGATGCCGCCGGGTCAATTTCAGAGTTCTGAGATCTGACCTTGAAAGGTGCTAAGGCAAGGATGGGCAGGTGCATGCCGAACTGCCGATCCGGACCGCCAAACCGACTTCGGCGCGCGCGAGACGCCGGCCGAGCGCCTTCAGAAGCGAGTGTGCGTCGCCACGAAGCGATGGATCGCTGGCAGCGCGAGTCGCTGCGCGAGCGGGTTGCAGTGCGCGTCGTTGGGCGTGACCCAGAGCTCTTCTTCGGGCGTGCCTTCGAGTTCGGGCAGCACGTCGAGGAACGGGATGCCGGCGGCCTTGCAGTCGGCGGCGACGAGGTCGTGCAGCTTGCGGTAGGGATAGAAACGGGCCGGACCAAGTCCCTGCAAGAACGGCCATAAGATCACCACGAACGGTATCTTACGCTCGTCGCACCAGGCTTTCGTGGCGCGGAAGCAGAGCTGCGGGGTGCCCTGCGACCACATCGCCGCGAACGGCTTGTCGGATCCATAAAGGAGCGCGTCGGTGCCGTCCTTCTCCGGCAGTTTCAGCAGCTCGTCGACCCAATCGCGGTTGGGGTCGAGCTGCAGCGGGCTCCGGCCGAAGGCACCCTGCAGCATGTCCACGAGTCGTATGCCGGTGGCCGGTGATGGACCGAGCAGATTGAGGCCGCTGCTCGCGATCAGGTCGTTGAGGCACAACGTCATGATGACCGCGTCCGGGCTGAGCACGTGGAAGCGGTGCTGCAAGGCCCACCAGTATTCGTCGACGCAGACCGTGCCGCAGGCACCGCAGTTGACCGTGCGCACGTTGCCGTTCGACTTGCGCAGCTCGCCCTCCAACAAGCGCACCCAGCCAAGCTCTTCGGGGATGCCCCACGCGAAGGTGAACGAATCGCCCAGGCAGAGGATGCGGCGTTCGCCGGGTGGCTTTTCCACCGTCAAGTCGTCGCGATCGCGGAAACCCTGGCTGTTGATTCGAACCTGGACGCGCCCGTGTTCGTCGAGCCAGCTTTGGCGCAGCTTGTTGGCATCGGTGTAGCAGAGGAAGAACGTCTGGCTGGGTGCAAACATCGCACGCGGCCGCGGTGTCTTGTCGGCGTCGACCCAGACTATGAGTCCCCTCGCAAAGGCCTCTTCCCGGGTGATGGGCGCGCCATCCGCGGTGGCATAACTCACCCGACCGAGCGGTTCCGTCGACACGAGCGCGCGAACCGCGAGCTCCGCGAGAAGCAGTGCCACGATCGTCGCCACCAACAAGAGAACGGCTTTCGTTCCGGCTGGCTTTCGCCGCGGATGCTGCATCGCGGAAGACTAGCACGTGCCGTCGCGCGCGACGCCTTTGCGGTCCGCTGCCTCGCGGGTCTCTCGTGCGCCAGATTTGGCTTGGCACCCCCAAGTGGCACGGCAGGATACGGCGCACAACGCGGCCGGGCCTGGCCCAGGTTTGCGGCCGACCCCGCTCGGCGCCCGTTCCATGTCGACCTACGTTCTTGGCATCTCCGCCTTCTACCACGACTCCGCCGCATGCCTGCTGCGCGACGGCGAGATCGTGGCGGCGGCTCAGGAGGAGCGGTTCACGCGCAAGAAGCACGATCCGTCGTTCCCCGCGCGCGCTGTCGAGTTCTGCTTGCAGACGGCCGACATTCGCCCAGGCGACGTCGACTTCGTCGTGTTCTATGACAAGCCGATCCTCAAGTTCCACCGCGTCATCGAGACGTTCGTCGGCTACGCACCGGTCGGTCTGAGGTCGTTCGCCAAGGCCGTGCCGATCCTGCTCGGCGAGAAGCTCAACATGCGGCGCCTGCTTGCGAAGAGCTTGGGCAGCAAGCCCAAGAATCGCTTGGTCTTTCCGGAGCACCACGAGAGTCACGCGGCCTCGGCGTTCTATCCGTCGCCATTCGAAGAAGCGGCGATCGTGACGATGGATGGCGTGGGTGAGTGGGCGACGACGTCGCTCGGCGTCGGTGAGGGCAACAAGCTGCGGCTCTTGAAAGAGATCCGCTTCCCCCACTCGCTGGGGTTGTTGTACTCGGCCTTCACCTACTACTGCGGCTTCAAGGTCAACAGCGGCGAATACAAGCTCATGGGCTTGGCACCCTACGGCGAGCCGCGTTTTGCGCAGCAGATTCGCGATCACCTGATCGACCTGCGCGAGGACGGCAGCTACCGCCTCGACCTGAAGTACTTCAACTACTGCCAAGGTCTGACGATGACGGGCGCGAAGTTCCACGCGCTGTTCGGCAGCGCGCCGCGCAAGCCGGAATCTCCGCTCGAGCAGTTCCACATGGATCTCGCGGCATCGATCCAGAAGGTGACCGAAGAAGTCATGCTGCGCACGGCTCGCCATGCGCACGCGGTGACCGGCAAGAAGAACCTGTGCCTCGCTGGCGGCGTGGCGCTGAACTGCGTCGGCAATGGCGTGATCTTGCGCGAGGGACCTTTCGAGAACATCTGGATCCAGCCGGCCGCCGGCGATGCGGGTGGGGCATTGGGCGGGGCTCAGTTC
The DNA here is from genome assembly GCA_039921435.1 of Planctomycetota bacterium. GTDB lineage: Bacteria > Planctomycetota > UBA1135 > UBA1135 > UBA2386 > DASVAL01. The sequence continues at coordinate 7,293 of JBDSBS010000991.1, forward strand.
TTGTGGCACAACTTGCTGGGTAAGCCGCGCCATGTGCGTGCGGGCGACTCCCAACGCGGCAGCTTGCTAGGACCTCGCTACGAACCCGACGACATCCAGGCGTTCCTCGACAGCCAGAAGATCGTCTACGAGCAGTGCAGCAGCGAGCCTCAGTTGGCTGACCGCGTGGCCGAGCTCATCGAGCAGGAGAACGTCATCGGCTGGTTCCAGGGGCCGATGGAGTTCGGTCCGCGAGCGCTCGGGGCGCGCAGCATCATCGGCGACGCGCGCTCGTCCAAGATGCAGAGCGTGATGAACTTGAAGATCAAGTTCCGCGAGTCGTTCCGGCCGTTTGCGCCGATCGTGCTGCGCGAAGACGCGAGCGAGTACTTCGAGATCGAGCCGCAGCACGACAGTCCGTACATGCTCGTCGTCGCTCCCGTGCGCGACGAAAAGCGCAAGTCGGTGGACGGCACGGCGCGCGGTCTCGACAAGCTCAAGCAGCTGCGTTCGGTCATTCCCGCGGTGACGCACGTCGACTTTTCGGCTCGCCTGCAGACCGTCGATGCAGCCCGCAATCCGCGCCTCGCCGGCCTCATGCGTCAATTCAAGCAGCGCACTGGCTGCCCGGTGCTCATCAACACCAGCTTCAACGTGCGCGGCGAGCCGATCGTCTGCACGCCACAGGATGCGCTGCGGTGCTTTCTGGGTACGGAGATGGACGTGCTCGTGCTCGAGAACTTCGTCGTGCGGCGTGTCGCGCAGAACAACCTGCCCGCGATCGATCGCGAGAAGTACTTGGCCGGGTTCTCCCTGGACTGAAACGCCACTGGCCCCCTCATGCTGGCCCACTCATGATCGAGCTGAACCTCAAACCCGAAGCGCGGATCCTTCGACAGTTCGCGTTCGTCGCGGTCATCGGTCTGCCCATGATCGCGGCGGTCGTGCTGCGGTTTGCCGCGGCGTTCACTTGGACGCACCCAGCGATGCTCGGCGCGGCTGGTCTGGGCATCCTGCAACTCGTGCTCTACCAGTCGGGGGTCGAGTTCGTCACGCGGGCGCTGTTCGTCGGCATCATGGTCGTGGCGATGCCGATCGGCTTCGTCGTCTCCCACGTGCTGATGGCGACGATCTTCTACCTCGTGATCACCCCCATCGGGTTGGTGTTCCGCCTGGTTGGACGGGATGCGTTGGGACGCAAGCTCGAGCCGAATCGCAACAGCTACTGGCGAGACCGAGGTCCGGCGCGCGACTCGGCCAGCTACTTCAAGCTATACTGAGCTTCTACGGCAAGCATCGTGAAGTGGATTCACGCTGCCCTGCCGCAGAAGCCAAAGTGGGTTCCGGGCATGGCCCGGGTCTAGGGTTGACCATGAGTGAGCATCGCAAGGACAGCGTGAACAAGGACGAGTTCCTGCAAGCCGCCGGCGAGAAGGAGCGCGGCCTGGTCGCTGAGTTCATTGCCTTCATGGCGGAGAACAAGATGTGGTGGCTGGCGCCGATCCTCATCGTGTTCCTGCTGCTCGCGGTCCTGCTCGTGCTCGGTGCCACGGGCGTCGCCCCGTTCCTCTACACGTTCGTGTAGCGTCGGCGCGAGCCGACTGCCGGCGGCGTCCAGGCCGCCCAGGCCTAGCGCCGACCGAAGGTCCAGGCAGAAGACTCCGTCCCGAAACGGGTATCCATCGCCGCGACGTGGCGCAGGCAGCTGGCGGATGTGTCGATACATCGCGCAGTCACCACACGAAGGAGCTGCCATGCGGGACCAAGGTCTCGACACGTATCTGGCCGACATCAACGAAGTCCCGCTGCTGTCGGCGGACCAAGAGATCGAGTTGGCCAAGCGCATCCAACGCGGCGACCTAGCCGCGCGCGAACACATGATCCGGGCC
>JBDSBS010000992.1:0-8072 GCA_039921435.1 Planctomycetota bacterium
GCCCCGATCGAGCACGCCGTGACGCGCGCGCGCCGGCTGCAACGCTGCCGCGCGCTCTTGCCGCTGCCACCGCTGCGCCGCTTGCTCGACGCATTCCTCGGCGGTCTCGCGCTCGAACGTCTCTACACCAGGCGAGTCGCTTGCTACCGTGTGTGGATGAGCGAACGGCCTCCCGAGGTGGCGTGAAGGTTCTGCGACTCTTGCCGTGGTTCGCCGCCTTGCTGCCGGCGCTGGCCGCCGGTCTGTGGGCCAGCTTCGCGGGGCGCTTTCCCGAACCGTGGGCCGAGCGGCAGGCCCTCGGTGAGATCTCGTCGCGTTGGACCTTCGCTGAATGGGCTGATGTGCAGTCGGAGCCGTGGCACGTCGTTGCCCGGGTGCTGCACCTCGCGGTGCTGCACGTGTCCGGCATGACGATGCGGTGGGCGGCCCTCGCGAACGTGCTGCTGGCGCTGCTGCTCGTGTGGTGTCTGAGTGGGTTGCTGCGGCGCATTTTCATGCTCGGCGGTCCCGCTCGAGCTTGGGCCCGGTTTGGCGTCGGGCTCATGGTTTTCAGTCCGGCGTTTGGCGCCAATTGGCTGCATGGGGAACGACTCGGCGTGTTCTTGCCGCCTCTCGCGCTCGCCGCGGGTCTCGCGCTGTTGCAGCGCGATGGCCGGTTCGGTTGGCGAGCCGCGCTCGCGGTCGGGCTCGCCGGGCTGGCCCCGTTTTGCCACGGCAACGGCATCGTCGCCTTCCTGGCGCTGCTGCCAGCGCTCGCGGAAGCCGCGCGGCGCTCTGGCAAGAGCCGCGGTGTGGCGTGGATCGTCGCCGCGCTGCTGGTGGGCAGCGTCGCGGCCGTCTACAGCATGCGTTCGGCCGGCACCATCAGCCTCGGCGAGGGTCTGCTCGCACACGTCACCACAGCGCCGATAGCGGCCTTTGGCGAACTGCTGCGCGCGACGGGTAGGCTGTGGCTCGATCCACTGCCGGCGACGACGTTCGACGAGACAGTGCTCGGTGCCTGCAGTTGGCTGCTGCCACTGATTCTGTGGCGCGTCGGTGACCGCAGCGAGGCTGCTCGCCGCGCGGCCGCGCCGTGGTGGAGCTGTGTCTGGTACGGGCTGCTCGTAGTGCTATGGAACGCCGAACGCCACGGTCTGGCCGTCGACATTTCGACCTGGCGCGAAGTGACGTTCGGCGCGTTCCTGCTGCCGATTGGCTACCTCGGCGTGCTCGCGGCCCGCCTTGGTCGGGGCCTGTTGCCGCTCGCCGGCGGCGCGCTGCTCGTGCTCGCGCTGCAGGACTGGCATCGCGGCATCGAAGACCTGCGCCTCGCTCGCATGCAGGTCGAACGCACGGAAGCCGCGCTGCTCGTGCCCGAGACCATCGTCGGCAAAGCAGCGGCTTCAGCCTCGCCAGTGCGCGACCCCGCGCAGCTCGCGTGGCTGCAGCAGCGCCGTTGGGTGCCCGAGCCCGAGCACGTGTTCGAATCGGCCCTGCCCGCGGCGACCGCGGCGTCGACGCGCATGACGCACGGCAGCTGCATGGGCGGCACCGACCGTGTCGTGCGCGGCACGGTGCGCAGTTCGCTGCTCGGTGACACGCCGCAGTGGGTCGTGCTCATGGCGACGGTCGGCGAGTCGCCGGCCGTGCAGGTTGGTCGCGTGCAACCCGAGTTTGCGGGTCGCGGCCGCGATGTCGCGTGGAGCGCCGAGCTCGAGTCCCCGCTGGCGGAAGGCACGCGGGTGCGGGCGCTCGGCATGCTCGTGCGGCGCGGCGAGGTTGTGGCACTCGGACCACTGTTCGTGGTGAAGAACGGTGCGCTAGCCGTGGCGGATGCGCCGTGAACCGATTGCGGCGTGCACTGACGTTTTGCGTGGCAGCCGCGCTACTCGTCGTGGCGGCGAGTCTGCAGTTTCCGTACGCGCTCGCGGCGTTGGGCCATGACGTGCGCCTGTTGTCGCCGGACCTGCTGTTCTTGCTGGGGCTTGCCGTCTTCGGCGGCGCCCTCGGACGACCGTGGTGGTTTGCGCACCTCGCTGCACTGCTGATGCTGCTTGCGATGCTGTTCAGGGCGGCAGCGGCAACGGGTTCTACCCGACCGAGACGTGGTACTACAACGCGCCCGTCGACCGCTTCGGTCAGGGCATGCAGGGTGGCAGTTCGTTGAAGCTGCGCTGCACGCAGTTTCCGGTCGCTGGACAGCAGACGGGTTTTGCGTTTGACAGCCCGCTCGGATTTGGCTGGTTGACAGTGTTCCTCGGGCCCGCACCGGGGCCCGGCCTGACGCTCGGACCGAGCCTCTTGTGCGGCACCGGCACCTTCTACGGTCTACCCGCGATCGTCGTCGATGCGATGGGTTTCCCCGGCACTAGCTCGTTCCATCTGGTGCCCAGCATGGTCGGCCAGGGCTTCGTCGCCCAGGGTATCGCGTTCGACAGCGGCTTTTGCCTGCGCCTCACCGACCCGCTCGCCGTCACCATCCACGCGCCGTGACATCGTTCCGTCAAGCGCTAGACTGTTCGGCCAACCGCTCACGACGGCGGCGGAACCGGCAAACGAGGTTACCCATGCGACCCAGCGACACGCGGCGGACCACATTCTGCTCGCTGCTGTTCGTGCTCGTGACGGTTGGGACCAGGCCTGCGCTCGCCCAATGCACGCAACAGTGGCTTCCAGGTTTGGGCATGCCGGGCGCGAACGCGCCGGTGCGGGCCGCCACCGCGTGGGATCCGGATGGCAACGGGCCGCTAACGGTGCGGTGGGTGGTTGGCGGCGACTTCACGTCGGTTGGCACGACGGTCGCGAGTCGGGTCGCTGCCTACGATCCGGCAACGGGGGCATGGTCGGCGCTTGGCGCCGGCACGAATGGGTGGGTGAACGCCGTTGCAGCGCTCGCGAACGGTGACCTCGTGGCCGCGGGGAACTTCACGACCGCCGGTGGCGCTCCCGCGAACAACATTGCTCGCTGGAACGGCGCGAGCTGGTCCGCCCTCGGCGCGGGCATGGTCGGCCCGGTGTATGCCCTCGCGGCGATGCCCAACGGCGACCTCGTCGCTGCGGGGTGGACCGCCACTTTCGTGAGCTTCACCACCTATGTGCAACGCTGGAATGGCAGCAGTTGGATGCCGCTGGGATCTGGTGTCGATGCTCCGCCGGGCGTGTTGGCGGTGTTGCCGAACGGGGACCTCATCGTCGGCGGCACTTTCGCGATCGCGGGAGGTGCTAGCGCCAACAACATTGCGCGCTGGAATGGAACGAGTTGGTCGGCGCTCGGTTCGGGCGTGAACGATAGCGTGACTGCGCTTGTTGCGCTGTCGAACGGGGATCTGGTCGCCGCGGGCCAGTTCACCACCGCTGGTGGCGTCAGTGCAAACCGCATCGCGCGCTGGGACGGTTCGACTTGGTCGTCGCTGGCCGCCGGTCTGAGTGGGAGTGCCTATGAGCTGGCGGTGCTAGGCAATGGAGACCTGGTCGCTGGCGGGTTCTTTCAAATGGCCGGCGGTGTCAACACGAGCAACATTGCGCGCTGGGATGGTGTCGCCTGGTCGGTGTTGGGAACCGGGGCCAATCAGGTGGTCTATGCGATGACCTTGTGGCCAAACGGGGATCTGCTGGTCGGCGGCGGCTTCACGGCGGCTGGGGGCATTGGCTGCGACTACGTCGCGCGTTGGAGTGGCAACAGCTGGTCCGCACTGGCCGCGGGAGGCGTCGCCAATGTGTGGGCAATGGCAGCGTTGCCAGACGGCGGCTTCGTCGCGGGGGGCTACTTCACGAGCATCGGTGGTGTGCCAGCAAACAACATCGCGCGCTGGGACGGCACGAGTTGGTTGGCATTGGGCTCGGGGGTCGACGATGGGGTCAGCGCCGTTTCGCGGCTGCCCAATGGTGACATCGTGGCCGGCGGCTACTTCTCGAGCGCTGGAGGCGTCAGTGCGAGTCGCGTTGCGCGTTGGAATGGCACGAGCTGGTCCGCGTTGGGGTCGGGACTCACTGGCAACGTGTTGGCACTGGTCAGTCTGCCGAATGGCAATGTGGTGGTCGGTGGCTCCCTGAACCTGCTGGGCTTTGGCAACTCAGTCGCTCGCTGGAATGGGGCGACGTGGTCGTCGTTGGGTAGTTTCGCGAGCGGCACGTTCGCGCTGGCGGTCATGCCCAACGGGGACATCGTCGCAGGAGGATCATCCGTCACCGCGCTGCCTAGTTTCGTGGATACCGCCTTCGTCGCGCGATGGAATGGCAGTGTGTGGTCGTACCTGGGGTCGGGCATGACAGGCCCAGCGGGTTCCACTACACCGTCCGTGCAGGCGTTCGCCGTGTTGCCAAACGGCCATCTCGTCGCGGGCGGCAGGTTCTACGCAGCGGGTGGTGTGTCCGCCAACAACGTCGCACTCTAGAATGGTGCCGCCTGGTCGCCGCTCGGCGCCGGCTCGACGAGTTCGCAAGTGAACGCGCTCGCGGTGCGACCCGATGGCGCTCTCGTCGCTGGTGGGTCGTTTGCGCTCACGGGAGGCGCGAGCGCCAATCGCATCGCGATCTGGAACGGCGCGAACTGGTCGTCGATCAGCGCGGGAATGAACGACGCAGTGGCCGAACTGTCGATGCTCGCCGACGGCGATCTGATCGCGACGGGGAACTTCACGCAGGTGAACGGCGCGGTGTCCGTTGGCCTTGCCCGCGCGACGAACACGTGCCCGGCGCTCGCGACCCCGCAAGGCAGTGGCTGCATCGGCAGCGGCGGTTTCGAATCGCTGGCAGCAACGTCGTTGCCGTGGATCGGAGGTTCGTTCGGCACACTCGCGACGGGCCTGCCGGCGAATGCGATCGCAGGGCGCGTGCTCGGGGGCACCGCGTTGTCGGTGGCAATGCCCACGATCCTGGCGCAGGGGGCAACGGGTTGCACGCTGCTCGTCAGCCCGGATTGGCTCACTCTACACCTGACGGGCGGCGGAAGCTTGGCGACGCAGTTTGGCATTCCGAACAGCCAGGCCCTCGTCGGTCAGGTGCTGCATCAACAGATTGTGCCCGTCGAACTCGATGCTCTCGGCAACATCGTGGCGATCACCGGCACGAACCGACTTAGTCTGACGATCGGGGCCTTCTAGGCACCGCGCCGACGGGCTCGCCGCCGCTCAACCGTCCTTGCCTGCGAACGCGCGCACCTTGGCCGCAAACTGCAGCTCGGGATCCGGGTGGTCGCTCGTCAGCAGCACCGTGCCGAGGTCGGGCACGCCCATGCCGCGGAACGTCTCGGTGCCGTTCACGGTCACGATGACCTCCTTGGCCACGTCGAGCACGCGCGCATCGAGCAATACGAAGAGTCCGTCGGTCGGCTTGTCGCACGTGATGCTCACCGTGTTGGCCGCGCGATCGAGGTCTGCTATGACGACGGCCTTGGCGACGGGCGCGTCCCAATAGAGCCAGTAGAACTGCCGCTTCCACGGCAGCACGGGCTGCCAGACGATGCGTTGTGGCATGGGGTTTCGGCTGTGCTCGACGACCTTCGTGAGCTGCGCGATGTAGCCGCCGGGCGGCTCGGCGTGGCCGCGGCCATCCACTTCCCAGTAGGTGTGTTCGAAGGCGCCCCACTTCTTCTTCGCTTCGCCGAGCAAGCGCGCGGCGGCTTGGTTGGGCCCCGGTGGCACCTGCACGTCGTCGAGGCTTTGGTAGATCGACACGAACACGTTCCGCAGCGATGGGATCACCCCTTCTTGGATGTCGACGATCGGGCCGCCGGCCTGGCTCTGGATCGGCGTCGGCGCGCCGGCACTTGGGGCGATCGCGGCTACCCGGTCGGCGTGGTGGCCACCGAGCATCCAACTGCCGTAGCCGCCCATCGAGTGGCCGACGAAGAAGACGCGGTTGCTGTCGAGCTTCCACGTGCGCAGCGCGGCGTCGACGAGGTCGAGCACGAACTGCTCGGAACCCGAGTCGGTCCAGCCGTGTTCGGTCGCTTCGAGCACCTGCGGTGCGATCATCAGCAGGTCCAGCTTGCTCAACGTCGACTCGTAGGCAGCGGCCGCGGGACCTGCATCACCCGAGCCCGCACCGCCGCCGTGCATGTTGACGGCAAGCCCCTTGGGCCGCTTGGTCTCGCCGCCGACGATGTAGCGACCGCGCCGTTCGAGCTTCTTCTTCTTGTCCTCGGGCCACAACCAGTTGTCGCCGCCCTTCTCGAGTTCGGTGCCCTTGCTCCAGAGCTTCTTGATCTTGGTGAGCCAGGCCGCGTGCTGGCTCTTGTCGAGTGCCGGCACGGCGGTGAGGCGCGCGAGGATCTTCGCGCGCTCGGCGTGGCCGGCGTCTGTCTTGTCGTCAGCGGCGAAGAACGACGCGACGAGTTGGTCGAGTTCCCTGCCGGTGGGTGCCTTCTGCTGTGCGCGCGCCAGGCAAGGAACGAGCAGACCGAACGCGAGGGCGGCGATGTGTGAATGCATGGACGTCTCCTGTTCGCATGCTACCTGACGTTGGCGGCGCAGCGGTCAGCGGTGGCGCGGGTTTGACCGAATCGCCATAGCTCATGGCGAGGCCTGCGCGATGGTCCGGGCTCACAGGCGCACGATGCAAGAAGTGACTTGTTGTGGCTCGATCTCGATGAGTCGGAACGCCGGAGTGCGCGCCCCTGGCGTCGGCAGCCACGAGCGCGGGCGATACTGGTAGGCCGTCGATGGAGTGGTGCACACCTCGGCAGTTCCGAGTCGACCGATGTGCTCCTGGTGCACGTGGCCGCAGAAGATCCAGCGCACGCGGCTCGATGCCAGCGCGGCAGCGAAGTCGCCGAGATCGCGCAGCAGATCCCTGTCGAGCCACCAGCAGTGCACGCGCATCGGTGGATGGTGCGCGAACAGTAATGTCGGTGCGTCGCCTGCGAGTTGCTGCCGCAACCAGTCGAGTTGCGCTGGGCCGAGGCGGCCGTGCGTGCGGCCTTGCTGCAGCGAATCGAGGCCGATCAATTGCCAGCCAGCCAGTGGAACGGCGAACGAGAGGTGGGGCGTGCTGTTTGGCCACAGCCACGCGAACGCTTCGCGCAGGTGTTCGCGGTGGTCGTGGTTGCCCGGCACGAGCAGCAAGCGGTCGCGCCACGGTTGCAGAACCTCGGCGAGGCGCGCGTAGGCTTCCGCGCTGCCCGAGTTGGCGAGGTCGCCGGTCAGCACGAGCCGATCGACGTCGCCGACCTCGCTCTGCAGGTGCGCGAGCGTGTGTTCGAGGTTGGCCCAGACGTCGCTGCCCCAGACGCGGCCGCCGAGCTTCGCCGTCAGGTGCAGGTCGCTGAGCTGCGCGATGCGCATCGTTCTAGTCCACGCTAGGCCGAGGCTAGGCCGAGGCCGCGCGCGAGACGACGAGGCGGTAGCCGGCGTCGAGCGAAGCGAGGCCCGTGAGGTGCGTGTTCTTGCGCTGCCAGGTTCCGTCGTCGAGGTCCGAGCGCAGCCGTTCGATGCGCGGCTCGACGTTGGCAACGCGGGCGAACGACGAGATCGCGCGTCGCGTGTCCGTCTCGAGGTAGGCGTCGGGCCGTCGCCAGTAGGCACCGAGGAAACCGTCGGTGCAGTCGTGCGGCACGGGTACGGGCGTCACCGTGGTCGCGTCGAGCATCTCGGTCAACGCGGCGAGCCGCGGGAAGATCTTGCGGTCGTGGTCGAGCAGGTCGGGGAAGTAGTCGCGCACGAGCCAGAAGCCATCGTGCGCCGGATCCCAGGTCAGGATCGCGACGACGGGCGCGACGCGCCTGAGTTCGCGCACGCCCTGTCGCCAGTCGCGCCAGTGGTGCAGGGTGAGCACGGCCATGGCCGCGTCGAACGAGCCGGCGGGGAACGGCAGATCTTCGGCGTGGGCGCGCACGGCCGGTGCGCTGTAGGGCGGCCGTTGCTCGAGCATGCGAAGGCTCGGTTCGACGGCGACGACTTCGCGGTCGTCTGGCTCGTAGGAGCCGGCTCCGGCACCCACGTTGAGCACGCGCGGGGCGCCGCCGAGGGCCTGGCGCATCGCTTCGGCGATGCGGGCATCCGGCTGGCGGTGTGCACGGTAGTTGGTAGCGAGTACGTCGTAGGTTTCCATCGCGTCTCTCCTGTCGGGAACGTGAACGCGCGATCCTACCA
>JBDSBS010000993.1:0-14469 GCA_039921435.1 Planctomycetota bacterium
ATCCTGCGGGCGATGTATGATTCGCCACAGCGCCACGCGTTCGTCGACGCGCTGCCGCTGGCGGGACACACCGGCACACTGCGGTCGCGTTTTGTCGATGGGCCGGCGCGTGGGCACGTTCGCGCCAAGACCGGGTACATCAGTCGCGTCGTCTGCCTCTCGGGTTACGTGCAGCGCCCAGATCCCGCAGCGTCGCCGCTGATCTTCAGCGTCATGCTGAACGACTTCACGTGTGACGATGGCAAGGCGAAGGCCGCTGCCGATGCCTTCGTGCAGCGTCTGGCGGCTGCCGTCGGCTGGTGATGGCGCGCCGCACGAGTCGCCGCCGGAGTCACCGCTAGAAAACCACGGCGATGCCGAACTGGAAGCCATCGAGCTTCAGATCCGCGTCGTAGGCGAAGTTGTCCGCTGTGCCCTTGGCCGGGAATTCGCTGTAGCGATAGCCGGCGAAGAACGTGATGTCGCGCATGGCCAGGGTGTAGCTGCCGCGCACTTCCAGGTCCTGCTGCACGCCGTCGTAGTCGCCGCCCAACGTCAGGTCAGGCGACAGGGCGTAGTCGAAGTCGAGGGCAAAGTCTCGCCACGTCGCCTGGCAGCGAAGGGCTCCGTACAGCACGTCTCCGTCGATGTTGGCATTCTGCGTGCGCATGCCATCGTCGGTCTTTGCCCGCAGCGTCATGGAGCGGTAGGCGAACACTCCACCGGCCGCGACGCGCATTTTCAGGGGGTGTTCGCGCCACATCACCTGCCCGCTCAGAACGGGTTCGAGATAACCCAGGCGCAGTTCGTCCATCTCGGCGCGCATGCTGACGAGGTCGGCAGCGAGCAGGCGGCCCCAGTCGGCGTCGATCACACCGTTGCGCGACGTCCCCATGTCGAGCTTGTAGTATTCGGCGCGGAACCCACCGAAGCCGTCGCCGATGTCGACGCGAACACCCAGATCTTCGTGGTGGTGTTCCTGCCCGAACGTGCGCATCGCCTGCGGCGTGTTGTTCCGCAGCGGTTGGCCAGCTCCGGCGTCCGACTGCATGCTGGTTGCGCCGCGCAGCTGGTAGACGGCCAGGTATGGCGATACGAGCACCTTCGGTTCTGCCATGACCGTCGACGTGCAGCCGGTGAGCAGGCTCGTTGCCAGCATTGCAGCGAGAGTTCGCATGGCGGAAGGCTAGGCGCAGTCGGTCGCAGGGGAAAGCGCGGTGGCGCGCGGCCAGGCGAATCGTAACTTGGTGGCGATGACCGACGCATTCCTCGAGCGCGACTTCAAGGCCTACGAACGCCAGCGCCAAGACGACCCCGAGTACAACGCGCTGCGACTCAGCGTTCGTCGCAAGCTCAAGGCGATGGTCGACGGTGTTGTCAAGGAAGCCAAGGCGCTCGGGGTCGAACTGAGTGCGCAGGCCGGGCTGCACCACCCGTACACGTTCAACAGCTACCGCGTGCGCGAGCAGCGAGCCTACCTCTGCCGCGGCACCAAGGAACGCAAGAAGCTCGGCGCGTTCTTCGGCGAGGCGCTCGGCAAGGACGCCGAGACGCACTACATCCAGACCGTGCTCGAAGCATGTCTGGACGACCAGATCGTCGAGGCGGCGCTGCGCATCCACCCGCAGGCGTGGTGGGACGGCGAGAACCTCAAGAAGAAGGTGCTGCAAGACCCTGCCCGCATGGAGGAGTTCTGCACACTGTTGCGCGCGCTGCCGGCCGGCTTCAACCTCAAGCTACACGACTGGAAGAAGGACCACTGGTGTTCCCAGGCCAAGCCCGCCGAGGTGAAGGAAATGCTGCAGCACTACACGCCGGGCAACCACTGGCTGCACGTGCAGCGCCAGCTTCCCAAAGAGGACGCCCTGGCGATGGGGCCCGACGGCGAAGTGTGGGTGCGCAGCTCGCTGCTGGCCCTGCTGCCCGTCTATCGCTTCACGCTCTGGGATCCAAGCTGAGGTCGAGGCGCCTCGGTTCGCTCTGCGTCAAGACTACTGCGTCGAAACTAGCGTCGAAACTACTGCGTCGAGTAGTTGGCCTTGACCCACTCGCCCCACTTGCGATCGAGGTCGATCACCGAGACGCCGTAGGCGGCCTGCAGCGCGTCGCGCGTGGCACCGACGAGGTCGCTCTGGTCGGCCGACCAGTTGGCGTCGACGCGGCCCTTCACGGCGAACAGGAACTTCTGCCAAGGCTCCGGTCCCTGCGACATGAGCCAATCCATGCGCGACCAGATCGCGACGTGGTCGTTGAACTTGATGTCACCGAAATCGCGCCACGTGTAGGCCTCGGCGAACGGCGCGAACTTGCCGGTCGTGACCAAGCCGCGGGCATAGGGCTCCCACTTCCACGTCGTCTTCATGTCGGCGACGGAGCCTTCGTTCTGGTCGAAGTTGTTCCACTTCGGGTCGATGCGGCGGCAGTTCCAGTGGCCGAAGCCTTCGCGGATCCAGACCGGCATGTCGTAGCTGTAGTAGCGAAAGCCGTCGAGCAGGTTCTGGCTGACGTTGAACGCGAGTGAGCAGTGCAGAGCCGTGTCGTGCTTGAGCGGGCTGACGTCGGATTCGCATGCGACGGTGAACAGGATCGAACTGCTCTCCTTGAAGTGCCAGCGCTGCGGGAACGCCGAATCGCGGCCGAGGTAAGCCTTCATGTACTGGCGGAACGGACCGGCCTTGTCGAAGACGAGCAGCAGGTACTTGTCCTTCATGCCGAGGAAATGCCCGTAGCCCATGTAGCGTGCGTCCGGCAGCCGTACGACTTCGCTGCCCTCGGCGGGGAAGTCTTCGTCCTTGACGCCGAACAGCTGCATCGTCTCGGCATACAGCTTCTCCATGCGCTGAGCCGTGAGGTGTGCCCGCAGCCACGGGTCCAGTCGGCGTGTCTTCGGGTTGACGCCCGGCAGCTTGGTGGCCAGCTCCTCGAGCTCGGTGCGCACCTTGGCCTTCGTCTCGGCGTCCATCGGCACCGACCACTCGGGCAGGTTGGTGCCGATGCGGAAGTGCGGCGTCTCGATCCACAGGATCTGGATGAACTCGAGCGACGCGTCGATGTTGCTCGATTCGACCGGGTTGTCGGCGAGATTGCCGAAGCGGAACGGGCCGAACGAAACGTAGCCGGCCTTGGCCATCAGCTTCGGATCGTTCTTCGTGTAGGGATCGATGCGCCACTTCGGCAGCTTGTCGTCCTGGGCCTTTGCCGAGACCGCAAGCAGGAGCGTCGCGATGAAGAGTCGGAACATGAAGGGCGGCAACGTTGTGGTGGGGTGCTGGTTCGAGTGTCGGACTTCGCGAGCCTCAAATCTTCGCTAGCCACTGCTTGGCCATCTCAATGGCCTGGAACACGGTCAGGTTCTCGATCGGATCCTCGCCGTTCAGCACGCGCATCGTGTTGACAGCTTCCTTCTTGACGGTGTGGTCGGGCGCCTGCAGGTAGGTGCGCATGATGAGGTTGTGCTCTTTGACGGCGAGGTAGCGCAACAGCCGCAGGCCCGCCATCTGCTCGGCGGCCGGGGCCTTGGCGATGGCCTCGAACACCCAGGCGCCGACCTCCTGCGAACGGGCCGCGGGCAGCACCTCGGCTGTGATCGGCCCGACTTCCTTCCAGTGCAGCTTGGTGTAGGTCACGACGGCGGGCACGGCTTCTCGCCGCTTTTGGGCCAGCATGCCGAGGGCAGCGTAGAAGGCGGTCGCCTCGTCTTTGTCCTTGCTCGTCGCTTCGAGAACCGGCAGCAGGTCCTTGTCGCCGAATCGACAAAGTCGCTGCATCAAGTAGCGCCGCAATTCGATACGCGGCTTCTTCGTCTCGCGCGCCATGAGAGCGCTGTGGCGCGGTTCCAGCAAGCTGTCGAACAGGGCGAACAGGTGGGAGTTGATGTTCTCGGCCCGATCCGAAACCTGCTGCAGCAGGAGCGGCATGCCGCCGGCCCCGATCGCGAGCAATTGCTTCGTGGCATCGGCGCGCAGCTCCGGATCTTCCTTGCGGAACTGGCCGACGAGTGCCAGCACGCGGTCCTTGTCGGGCTGCTTGAGTTCGGGCCACTCGGCCAACTTCTCGCTAGCGGGTGCAGGCTCGCGCTTGCCATCGCCCTGGGCTGCGACGGCTGTTGGAATGGCCATTGCCAGTAGCAGCAGCAGGATCGTGCGGACGTTCGTCGAGGTAGTCATGAGTCATCCATCAGCGCAATCACTCGGCGCAGACATGAGTGCATTCACTTAGGGCAGTTTGGGCAGGACGAGCCACTGGGGCATGGCATCGCGATACTCGGGGTGCACGAACGTGACTTTCGTCGCGATGCGTTCCTTCTCGCTTTCGAACCAGCGGAACCACTCGGCGGCGGAGTGTGTGACAAAGCCGACCTGCAGTGCGTCGACGTGGTCGCCGATCGCGAGCGGGGATGTCGTGAGGTCGAAGCAGCCGACGACGAAGTAGCCGCTCGCTACTTCGATCGGAGGGCTCACGGAGCCGAGTTTGAGCGGGTCGAACAGAAACATGGCCACGGGCAGCAGCGCCTTGAGGCGCGTCAGGCCCCTGCGCGACTGGTCCTTGACCAGCGTGGCCTTCTCTTCGAGTTCGGCTGTGTTGGTGGCGACCGACGAAAGTGCTTCGGCGCGATCCAGTTGTTCCAAGCGTTCCGCGGCGAACGCGCGGCGGGCGGCGTGCACGGGCAGCACGTGGTCGTCGAGCACGCGCATGATCTTGGTCTTGCGGCCGAGCTCCGGCAGAAAGGAGTCGAGGAACTCGACGTAGGGCATCACCTCGGCAAGCTCGATCTCCATGCCGTCGACGACGAGCAGGCGCGTCTCGGCCGGTGGTGCGGACTTGCCGCAGGCGTGCAGTGAAAAGCTGATCGCCAGGGCGATTGCCACGGCGGGGGCCACCAGGTGGCGCAGCGCAAAAGGGGCTCTCACGGGGTGTCGAGGGAGGCCAGGAAGTCGCCGACCGGGCCAGTCAGGAAGCGGTAGGTTGCCATCAAGTGGTCGGCCAGTTGCGGCGCGTCACTGACGGTGATCGGTCCGGCGAAGCTGCCGGTGTTCTCGAGCCACAGCGACCGAGCGTCTTGGGGCCATGTCTCGACCCGGACATGATACGTCTCGCGGCCGCCCGGGTGGGGCGGGAAGACCAGCCGCACACCGAGGGACTGCAGCGGGCGGTTGAAAACCTGCCAGGCCTCGGTGCCGGGGGCAATGAGCCGCTTGCTCAAGAAGTCGCGCCCGTCGCGAAAATGGCGCGGTGGGATCAGCGACCGGACGACGAACTGCTGCGCCAAGGAGGTCGTGATACCGAGCGTTTGGAACGCCGCCGTGGTCACGTTTACGATGCGCGTGGCAAAGTCCTCTACCGTCGTGCCGCGCAGCTCTTCGCGCAGCACCAGACGATCCCAGGCGAAGCTCGCCATCGAGATCTGGCCCGGGGCCTGCGGCAGGTTGCTCAGGTGGATGCCGTCCGGAGCCACCTGGAAGTTCTGGTAGGCGAGGGCGGGCTGGCGGTACAGGGCGTTGTGAACGCTCTGCACGAGGTCGGCCCGCAATTGCTGTGGGGGATAGAGGATCTCGGCGGCAAATGCGATCGTGCGCGGGTCGTAGCTCATCGGCAGTGGGCCGCATGCTACGGGCACTTGGCGGGAGGGACAGGTGCCGCTGGCGAATGTCGGCGCCCGGCGTCGCGGGTCAGTTCGTTCACGGCGAATGCGGGAGGAATCCCGTGCCCGGCTCGTTTCGGCGCCCTCCGCGGGTAGACTCGCCCGCCCTTTTCTTCGACAAGCTACCCCGATGCAACGCCTTACTTTACTGGCCGCCTTCCTGGCGACCTCTGTTGGTCTCTCTCTCTCCGCTCAAGATCCACAGGAGCAGGTCAAGGCTCTCCAGCGCCAGGTGGACGATCTGGCCGACCGGCTGGTCGATGAGCGCGCCCGGCTTCTGCTCGATATCAAGGTCAATGGCGTTCGCCTCGACCCCAAGGAAGTGATGCGCGAGGCGGTTTACCTGACGGGTGGCAAGCTCGTCGAATCGAAGGTCGCCAACTTCTTCATTCTCGAAGAGCTGAAGAAGCAGGTAGAGTCGGGCCACCGCAAGGCGGAGGAGTTCGAAGTCACGGATGCAGACGTGATGGAGCAGCTCGGCCCCATGAAGGCGGACTTCGAGACGAAGAATCCTGGGATCGACTTCTGGCAGATCGTGCGGTCGCAGTACGGGCTCAACAAGGAGACGTTCCTCGAGCAGCGCAAGGAAGCGATCCTGTTCGACCGCGTCTTCTTCCCGGGCGCACCGAAGGATTGGCCCGACATCACCAAGGAAGCCATCAAGGCGCAGACCCAGAGTGACCAGGGCCCGCGCTTCCTCGAGCAGCTCGAGAAGGCCACTGAAGGTGTCGACGACAAGGGCCAGCCGAAGAAGCTGCCCGACTTCTGGGTCAACATGATGCGCCAGTTCGTGCAGAAGGGCCTGCGCAGTTGGAGCGACATCAAGTACGCGTCGCACGGTCTGCCGGCCGACATCGTGCTGAAGGTCAACGACCTGCAGTGGAGCACCGTCGAGGCCTTCAACTTCGTCAAGAAGGGCCTCTACGTGCAGGACATCGAGCGTGCGATGCAGGAAGTGGTCGTGCGCGAGGCGCTGCGCCAGGAACTGACGGCCAAGGGCTTCTACATCAGCGACGAAGAGTTCGCGCGCCGCTACGACGAGTACCGCCAGCCCTACGACACGACGCCGTTCACGGTCGAAGTCATTGCCACCCGCTTCAAGGGTTACCCGTGCCTCGAGGCGTTCCGGTCGCGTTGGCGCTTGATCACCTCGTACGGCGACATGATCAAGGACGAGATGACGGACGCGAACCTGCAGGCGCACGCCGACAAGCGGGCCGCGTTCTTCGCCGATGGCCAGGTCGACGTCAGCCTGATCCCGTTCCAAGGCCGCAACCCGAAGACGGGCGCATGGGAGCCCGACGGCATGGACCAGGCCAAGGTCAGGTGCGAAGCGGCGTTTGCCGCGCTCGAGAAGAAGGAAATGACCTTCGACGAGGCCATCGACAAGCACACCGAGTACTTCTCCAACGACGAGAAGCACGGCCGGTTGGGCTTGCTGCCACTCAATCAGCTTCGCCAGCAGCTGCGCGAGAGTGAGTTCACGGAGCTGCTCGACGGGTTCTCCCTGTCGGACTTCCTCTTCTTCGACGCCGAGGTCGGCAAGACGATCGGCCCCATTGCGGGTCCCGATGGCTGGTTCATCGCCCGCGTCAACACGCGCACCCCGGCCCGCCGCCAAATCGACGTCAAGGTCGAGCGCGAGCGCCAGCTCATCTCCGAGGACTACGTGACCAGCCGCTTCTTCCAGTGGGCCAACCAGATCGTCGCCAAGACCAAGTGCGAATGACGGCTGCGGGCCTGCGCCTTCGCCCACGCTCTGGAACTGGCGCGCTGCTACGATCCGACGTGTGATCGAACCGTTGGACTCGCGCGCGAGCTTGCGCGCTCTGCTGCATCGCCTGCGGGATGCGATCGTGACCTACAAGGGCATGGTCGCGGCGATGATCGGCTTCGGTGTGCTGGAGGCGATCTTCACGAAGTTGCCGCTCGTGCTCGTCGAGCCGCTCATGAATGTACTCGGCGGCCCCCCGCCAGCACCTCCGTCGCTGGTCCCGCCGCCTCTCATACCGCCGCTCCATCCGCGGCACTCCGCCGACTCGCAGGTCGGGTCCAGCCTCAGGCACCTTCTGGACGAATGGTTCCGGGGCTTTTCGGTCGATCTGACGAAATTCTTGGGTCTGCACTTTGAGCACCCGGGCATGAACGTCGTCGTCGCCTGCGGCTTCATCGCGGTGCTGTGTGGCCTGCTCGGCGCGGTGACGATTTACTTCGTGCAGACGATCTCGCGCTTCTTCGCGATTCGGATCGTGGCCGACCTGCGCCGCGAACTGGCCCAGCACTTCCTCAATCTGCCGCTGCTGTTCTTCGGCCGCCAGCGCATGGGCGAGATGATCAGCAAGGTCACCAACGACACGCAGGTCATGCAGCGGTCGTTCGAGTTGGCCTCAGACAACATCGTCGTCGATCCCCTGATGATCGTCATGAACATCGTCATCGTCGCGTGGTACGTACCGCAGGCGATCTGGGTGCTCGTCGCGATGGTGCCGTTGATGGCGATTCCGCTCTACTTTCAGGGCCGCAAAGTCAGCAAGCGCAGCACGAAGACCCTGCAGGCGATGGGGGAGACGACAGAGTCCCTCAACCAGATCTTGTCCGGCATCCGCACGGTCAAGGCCTACCAGCTCGAACAACATCGGCTCGACGAGTTCGTGGTCAACACGGACCGGTTCCTCGACCGCACTCGCAAGATGCTGCGCACGAAGGGGCGTTCGATGGCGCAAACGTTCGTCAGCTACCAGGCCGGCTTCGCCACTTTGCTCGTTCTGCTCGGCTACGTCGTGCTCGTCGAAGGCACGATCGGCTTCGCCCAGGTGGCCGTGATCATCGCGCCGTTGGCAACGACCTACCAGCATGTCAAGCGACTGACGCGCGCCTACCATGTGCTAATGGAGTCGTCGGGTGCTCTGGCCGGCATCGAGCAGATTCTGCGGTCCGAGCAGGACAGTGCGGCAATCGGTGGCCGGCCGATGCCCAACGTGCGAGGCGACGTCGAGCTGCGCGACGTCTCGTTTGCCTACGGTGACTCGCCGGTGCTGCGCAGCGTGAGCCTGAAGGTGCGCGAAGGGCAGACTGTCGCCCTGGTGGGACCTTCGGGAGGTGGCAAGTCGACGACGATGGACTTGCTGCTGCGTTTCCACGATCCCCAGCGCGGCGCGATCCTCGTCGACGGCGTCGATCTGCGCTCTGTGCGGCTGGCCGACTACCGCGCCCATACGGCCGTCGTCAGTCAGCAGCCGTTCTTGTTCAACACGAGCATTCGCGAGAACATCGCCTACGGGAAACCCGGCGCCACCCAGGCCGAGATCGAAGCGGCTGCCAAGGCAGCGAACATCCACGACTTCATCGTCTCCCAGCCGCTCGGCTACGACACGCCCGCGGGCGAACGCGGCTGCAACCTGTCAGGTGGCCAGATGCAGCGCATCACGATCGCCCGCGCGATCGTGCGCGCGCCGGCCATTCTGTGTCTCGACGAGGCGACTTCGGCGTTGGACTCGGAGAGCGAGGAGCTCGTGCAGCGAGCCTTGGACAATCTGCGCAAAGGCAGAACCTCGTTCGTCATCGCCCACCGGCTGTCGACCATCATCGACGCGGACCTCATCGTCGTGCTCGACGAGGGGCGGATCATCGAATCCGGTTCGCACGCGGAGTTGTTGGCGAAGGCGGGCAGCTACAAGCGAATGTACGATCTGCAGATGGCCTGAGCCTCACGTTGGGTGGCGGGCAGAGCCGGCGGTTGGCGTCGACACGTCACGGCACGCCAACTGTGATCGTCATAGGGGTCCGAGCAGGACTACGACGGTGGCGCGCAGTGCCTCGCCGCGGCCGATGGAGTCCACCTTCTCGCCTGTCTTGCCCTTGACGTTGACGCGGTCCACGGGCACGGCGAAGAGTTCGGCCAGGCGTTGTCGCATCGCCGGTCGGTGCGCCTGCAGCTTTGGCGTCTCGGTTTCGACGACAACATCCATCGAGAGTACGCGCAGTTGGCGTTTGGCGAGCAAGGCAAGCGCCGCCGTGCAGAACTCCGACGAAGCACGTCCATGGTTGGCCGGATCCTTGTCGGAGAACAGGGAGCCGAGGTCGTCGAGGCCGGCGGCGCCGAGCACGGCATCGCATGCGGCGTGCAGCACGGCGTCGCCGTCGCTGTGGCCGATGGGACCTTTGGGGGAATCGAGCGAGACGCCAGCGAGCACACAGGCTCGACCGGGCTCGAGTCGGTGTACGTCGATGCCGAGGCCGATGCGCGGGATGTCGTTCATTGGAAAGAGGCGGCGAGAATCGCCTCGGCGAGTGGCAAGTCGGCTGGCCGGGTGATCTTCAAGTTCGTCGGCGATCCCTCGACGATCGCAACGGGCGCACCGAGGTGTTCGACCAAGGAAGAGTCGTCGGTGCCTTCGTAGGCCGTGCGCTCCGCGTGCAAGAGGGCTTGCTGGAGCAGATCGCGGCGCATCACTTGGGGTGTCTGGGCCAGCCACACCCCAGTGCGGTCGATGGTTGCTTGCACCAAGCCGTCGCGCGCGCGCTTGAGCGTGTCGGGTGCGGCGATTGCCAGTAGTGCGGCGCCGCTGCGCGCGGCCGTTTCGATGCAGATGCGGGTTGCATCGATGGGTAACAGGGGTCTTGCTGCATCGTGAATTAGCACGAGATCCGCGTCCCCCGTGATTGCCTCGAGACCCAGTCGCATCGACTCCTGGCGCGAGGCACCTCCGTCGACCACGCGCAGGTGAATCCGTTCACCGGCCAGGTCCTGCAATGCGCGCAAGCACGGGGTGAGATGCTGGCTGCGGTCACTGGGATGTACCAAGACGATGAGTTCGCCCAGATGCGCGTCGACGGCGGCCAACAAACGTTCGGCGCTGTGCACGAGCAGGGGCCTGCCAGCCAGCGGGAGGTAGGCCTTGGGAATGGGACCGCCGAAGCGCGATCCCCGCCCGGCGGCGAGCAACAGCATGGCGACCTTCACGGCGCCTGACCTTACACTCCTGCCCGTGGCGGTGGTGCGGATTCTCGGCATCGATCCCGGTACCCAGGTGGTCGGGTTTGGTTGCCTCGAAGTGGTCCTCGACGGCCCGCGGCGGAGCCATGGCGAGGTGCCGATTGCGATGCGCGCGGGCAATGCCGTGCGGCTGGATGGCAGCGGCGGCGGCGATGTCCGCCTGCTTGCATCAGGCGTGCTGCGACTGGGGGGGCGCAATGCAGACTTGGCCGATAGATTGCGCTCGCTCGCCGATCAGTTCCGCGAATTGGTGGCGTTGTGGCAGCCCTGCGAAGTCGCGCTCGAGGAGGCGTTCTATGGAAAGAGCGTGCAGGCGGCGTTGCGCATTGGTGAGGCGCGCGGCGTCGTGCTCGCCGAATCTGCGCGCGCGGGGTTGGCGGTCCATCAGTTTGCTCCAGCGCGTGTGAAGCGGTGCGTCACCGGCCGCGGGGCCGCGAGTAAGGAAGCGGTGGCCAGCATGGTAGGGCAGTTGGTTCGTCTGCATGGCTCCCCCCTGGCGGCCGACACGCCCGCGGATGCCACCGATGCATTGGCGGTCGCGTTGACCCGGCTCGAGCAGCGACGCTCGCCGTTGCTGTGCCTTGGAGGTACTCAGAAGGCCGGTGATCGGACTCGCGGCAAACCGCGGGTCTGACGCGCGTGGGGTTATCACCCATTTCCCGTTGTTATGGGCCCTTTGGGTCGAAGGGCGTTGCTTTTTACGGTCGAGGCACATGTAATCGAGTCTCCGGTCAAGTGAGGCTTTTATCTGTTGATCCGACCCAGGCGGTTGGTGGATGCGGCGGTCAGCCGCATGTCGACGTGATGTGTGCCATTGCGATGGCGCGCTGTCACCTGCGGGCGTCGTGTCGTCATCGCGCCCGTTGGCTGTGCCTCCGCTCCGCACGGCGTACCGCGGTGCGACGAGAGACCGATTGGCGTGCCCTGCGCGGGTGTGCATTCGGGTTCCCTGCCTGTGTCGACTCTCGCTTGGCGTCGGCTTTCTCGGGAGGTGTGCGATGATTCGTGGTCCTGTGTTACCGCAATCGCGGGAGAGTCTTTGGGCTCTCGTGGCGTCCCGGCTCGATCGCCTCGAGAGCGGTCTGGAACTCGTGCTCGAGGGTATGGACTGCAGCGGCGGCCAGCTTGGTCTGATCGATGGTCTTGCGCGCGACGCGATGGGGGCTCCGGTGCTCGTGCTACTTGCCGTCGAGGGCGACGCCTTGCTCGCCGCGCGCGTGTGGTCGGCGTGTGAGTTTCTGAACCGAGTCGGTGATTCCCTTGCGGCTTCGGTGCCCGAGGCGCATCTGTGCACTGTGCCAGGGCGCGTCTTCGTCGTTGGTACGGCTGCCACCGCGATGCACCTGGAGTCGTTGTCGCGTCTTCCCGTGCAAGCACTGCAGGTATGTCGCTTGGAGCCGTTCCGACTCGCGGGTGTGGAGCGTTTCGCCGTTCGTTGGCTCGGGCGCGACGGCGTCGCGCCACCAGCACCAACGGAGTTCGTAGTGCCTGAGCAGTACCGCGAAGATTGGCGCTCCTTGCGCACGCTGTGCGAACGGATCGATCCGGCCGTGCGGATCGATGGCGATCGGTACTGGCGGAGCATCAGTTGGAACGGGCGCGTCTTGGGGCAAGTTTGGTCGGTTCATGGCGAGCTGCGCGGAGCCGTCGACAACGGTGTCACCGCGCGCCTGCACTGTGGTGCCGAACTGCGCGCGTTCGGCAACAAGATGCTGCGACGCTATGCGGCCTTCGCCGGACTCGGTGCAGAGCATGGAGACCCTCGTGGGGCTCCTGGCGGCCCGCGGCAGGAGCGAGCGTTTCGGCCGGCTCGCGATCGCGACCATGTCGCCCGAGCGAACGGGGAGACCCTGCGATCGAGCGTTGCGTCGATCAGGCTCTCTCCCGAGGAGTGCTCTGCGCTCGATAGCGCGATGCCTGACGGCGAGACCGAAAGCGCTACGGCAACCGACGATGTTGCCAGGATTGCGGCTGAGCACGAAGGCGCCCGGCATCCGGCCAGGCGTCTCGACTGACGTAACGAACTGCGCAGCTGCGCAGACGTTGGGCTGCGGGCAGAGCCCGCCTCGAGGTGCAGTTGGAGCCAGACCTGGACGCCAGGAAACCAGGGCCGAGCCTCCTGCGGCGGCTGTTTCGCCGCGCGGGACCGGCGGAGCTGTCGAGCGAGCGCGAAGCCACCGTGATCGCCTTCGCCAGCGGCAAGGGTGGCACGGGCAAGTCGTTCCTCACCACCAATGTCGCCGTCGGGCTGCATCGAGCTGGGCGTCGAGTGGCCGTGGTCGACTGTGACTTCGGTCTCGCGAACGCCCACCTGCTGTTCGGGGTGAACCCCAAGTTCTCGATGCAGCACTTGCTCGACGGTGCAGCAACGGTTCGTGATGTGCTGGTGACGACGCCCTTCGGGCCCGGTCTCGTCGCCGGTGGTAGCGGCGTCGCGAGTTTGGCGGAGCTGGATGCGTCCCAGATGCAGGTGCTGGCGCGAGCCCTGCATTGGTTGGCGAGTTGTCACGATGTGGTGCTGCTCGACTGTGCGGCCGGGCTGGCGCCACCGGCGATGATCACGGTGTTGGCGGCGCAGCACGTCGTCATCGTGACGAACCCCGAGATCGCGGCGCTCACCGATGCCTATGCGCTGATCAAGTGTCTGTCGCGACAGCCGGCCAGCCCTCGGGTGCATCTCGTCGTCAATCGAGTGATGCAGCTGGGACTGGGTCGCACGACCTTCGACCGACTCGCGGAAGTTTCGCGTCGTTTTGCGGGCTGCGAGATCCACTACGTAGGCGAGGTTCCGGAGGATCCATCGGTGACACAGCGCCGACTTGGCCAGCCCCCTCTGCTCCTCAGCATGCCCGAATGCACGACTTCTCACGCAGTATTGGCAGTTCTGCAGACTCTCGAGCGACAAGTGCTGGGCCCTCCGTGGACTCCGGTGGGTCCGGGCGTGGAGCGGCGCATGATGGCGCAGATTCGCCGCTGGTGAGTCGGCGGCGGCTCGTGTTGGCGCTCTGGGCGTTCGTCGTGTTCGGCTTGGCCGTGCGGTCTTTCGCCGGCGCCGCAATCGGAGACGCTCGCGGGCGCCCGATGGAAGTGATGCCGATCGTGATCGACATCAACCGCGCGACGGTTGCCGAGTTGCGATCCTTGCCCGGCATCGGTGCAGTGCGGGCGGAGGCAATCGTGTTGGACCGCGTTCGGAACGGGCCGTTTCTTGCGGTGGAAGAACTCGCTCGCGTCGACGGCTTGGGGCCTCTGACGCTCGAACTCCTGCGGCCGCTTGCCGAGGCTAGGATTCGGACGCGGGGGCCGTGACCTTGCGAAGGTGCGCGCTGTGTCGCTCGCTCGCTCGCGGGCGAAGGCTCACCTGCTGGCTCGGCATGCGGTTCAGCGGGGTTTGGTGTAGTCTTGCCGCGGATCATGGACAGCTCAGCCGACACCTTGCGCGACTGCGTGCGTCGAGCCCTTGTCGAAGATCTCGGCCGCGCGGATCTCAGTCTGGACGCTGACGTTACGAGCACACTGTCGATCGAGAGCGGACGCCGCGGCCAAGCGCGTCTACTTGCCAAGGCTAGCGGCGTTCTTGCTGGCCTGGAGTGCGCAGTGGAGGCCTTCCGTGCGCTCGACAGTGCCAGCGAGTTCGACGTCTGGTTCCGCGATGGTCATCGGTTCTCGAGTGGAGACGAGGTCCTGCGTGTTCGGGGTGAGATGCGCGCATTGCTGGCCGCCGAGCGCACGGCGCTGAACTTCGTGCAGAGACTGTCGGGTATTGCGTCGCGCACGCGGGCGTTCGTGGACGCGGTCGCCGATACCAAGGCGAAGATTCTCGATACCCGCAAGACCATTCCCGGCCTGCGCC
>JBDSBS010000994.1:0-5483 GCA_039921435.1 Planctomycetota bacterium
CGAGCCCAGCAGGGAGCCCAGCAGGGAGCCCAGCGAGAGGACGGGCGGCGCGTGCTCGTGCTGTGGCTCTGTTGGGTCGTGCTCGCGGTGTTCTTGGGCGCGGTCGGGGTCGTCGCACTGGGCTGACACGCGTGTTCACCGGGCGTCTTGTGGGAGCGATGATGGCAAAGCGGAGGGGTGTCTTCTTGGTGGTCGCGGTCGTGTGCCTGCTGCTCTCGATCGGGGCCGTGGCGCGGTGGCCGAGCGAGATGCCGCCACGGGTGTCGCCGGAACCCGCTGCGCCGGGACTCGATGCCGCACCCACTGGGTCACGAGTCGCAGTCGGCGACGACCCGTCGGAATGGGCGGTCGGCGACAGGGTCACGGTCGTCGAAGTGCCGCCCGTACTGGCTGTGAAGTTTCGGAAGCACGCGCAAGACGGCAGCAGTCCCTTCGTCGGAACCCTCGCCGTGCTTGCCGATGGTGTGCGCGAGCAGAACTTCGAGATCGTGAACCGGGACCCGGTCGCAGTGCGGATGCCCGCGGGCGCCAAGACGCTTCGCTTCGAGACGCCGGGTCGGCATGCGGTCGAGTGGGACTTGACGGCGCTGCTGGCGGATTCGGTCGTGTTCGTGCCCGACGCCCGCGTGCGTCTCGTGGTGGTCGGTGTCACGCAGCGGGACGTAGCGGTGCAGTGGCAGGTGCTCGACGGCTCCATGCAACAGGCGGATTGGACGTACGCGCGCAGCGCTGTGGATGCGCCGCGCGAACCCTTGGTGCCGTCGGGCGAGGCGCTGATGTGGCGTGCCGTGCTCGAGCTCGACGGCAGCTTCGCGGTGCTCTCGGGCAGCGAGCCGCCGCTGCATTCGGGCGAATGTCGCACTGTGTACCTCGACGTGCGGTCATTGGGCGAGGGGCACTATCGCGTCGTCGGCGTCTCACCCGCTCTGTTGCCGCGGCTGACGCTGCGCGTGCGGGCGCAGGCGTTGGCTGGCCATTGGGGCATGGCGAGTGAGGTGCGGGTGGAGTCGGAGGGTCGCTTCGTGATGCCCGGTTCGGATCGGGTCAGATTCGAGGTCGATGTCGTCGGCGGCTTCGATGTGCTCGTCGAGGAACCGGCAGGCGAAGAGTATCTGCTGCGCCCGCGCAGCCCGCTCGTGGGCTTCTGGTGCAGCGATCGCTCGGGTGGGTTCGTCGCGTTCTCGATGAGCAAAGACCGCGCCAGGTTCCCGGCCGCCACCGCAACCTGCATCTTCGATCGCCGCATGCTCGGCCCACGTCTGTTCGTGCAGAAGCCAGGTGAGGTCGCGACGGCCTTCCGCACCGAGGATCTGCCCGCCGACGAGGACCTGGTCGACGTGTCGCGTCTGCCGACGCAGGGCATGGCGGCGCTCGTGGTGCGTCTCGTCGGCGAACGCGCCCAGCGCGCCGTCGCGGGCTCCGCGAGCCTCGAACTCGTTCGGCCCGATGGCTCGGTCGCCAGTGTCGGTCCGAGCGACGCGATGGACCCGGGCACGTACGGGCTGCGCTGGAACATCGGCGGGGAACCGGGTGCGTGGATCGTGCGCGAGATCGTGCTGGTCGCTGGCGAGCGCAAGGTCATCGAGGTCGAGTGGCCCAGCTTCGAACGATGGACCGGCGAGGTGATCGGGCACGCCGAGACACCGGCGGCGCATCGCTTCCAATCGGTCCGCTTCGGCGACTGGCCCAGCCTGGCGGGTGGCAAGCATCTGCCACTCGATGCTGCGGGTGCGTTCACCCTGCAGGTTGCCGAGGGTCGCGAACCGGCAGCGACCGTCGAGTTTCGTTGTGGCCTGATGCAGGTGCGCGGCGAGGTCGTTGCGGTCGATCCGGAACGGCACCACGTTGTCGTGCGGCCGCCGTCCGGGTTGCGCTGGGTGTCGTTGCGCGTCGAGGGCGAGCCAGGTGGCTGGAAGGCAACGCTGCACCGGGCCGGGAGCGACATGCCGTGGACGTGCGTCTGGTCGCACGAGCAGCGACCGATCCTGGTGCCACCCGGCACGGTGCTTGGTGGCGCACTGTTTCGCGCCTCCGCTGCGGCCGGTGCAGGTGCCCCAATCGCGTGGTTCGATGTCGATGGCACGTGCGACGAACACGTCGTGCGGGCCGGGCCAACACGTTGCCTCGAAGTGCAGACGGCCAAGGCCGGCCGCGTGCGGGGCGTGGCCCTGGTCGGTGCGCGCGGGCAGCTGGCCTACGTGTATGAGTTTCCCAGCAACGGTACCCTCCGTCTCGACGTGCCCGACGGCACGCGCGGTCTCGTGGTCTTCGAAGGGAGCGAAGAGGGTGCGCGGGGACGCGAGCTCCCGATCCCGCTCGGGCCCGTGCTCGTGATCGACTAACGGCCGGCTGCTTCGTGCTCGAGCACTACTTCGCTTTGGGCAGTGGGGCGAGCTGCGCCGGCGTCAGCCACAGCTTCGGGTCCGTGCCGAGCGTCAGCGCGCTGTGCACCTTCATGCGCTGCATCGGCGACAGCGACAGCTTGGCGTACGGGGTGCCGCCGAGTGCGTGTTGCTGGTCGCTCGCCGGTCCGTCCTTCAGCGTGCCACCGGTGACGGGCTTGCAGCTCTTGGCTCGAGCATGCTCGGTGAGTTCGTCCTTGCCGAGCACCGCGGGCCGGAACGTGACCTCGACGACTTCGGCGTTGCCCACGAATGCCGACTTCGTAGCGACCACACCATCGAGTGCGCCGAGCACGGCTTCACCTTCCCAGAAGCAGTGCATCTCGAACACCGCCTGCGCGGTCTTCGCATCGCTCTCGGCGTGGGCGACGCGCAAGTAGCCGGGCACCGGCACCTTCGCCTTCTCGAGCGCTGCGATCATGCGCGCGGCGATGCCGTGTGCGTCCCAGACGCCCTCCTGACGCGGCAGCAGGTCTTTGCCCGCGGCGTCGACGAAGCGCACGATGGGGTTGTTCCAGGCCGGCTCCTCGTAGCGCGTGAGCACATCCTTCTCCTTGCCTTCGACGTTGTTGCGCATGGCCACGGGCACGAAGCACTGTTCGATCGCGGCGGTGATCAAGGGGTGACTGAGCACTTGCTTGCCGAATCCCGTGCAGGTGTCGCAGCCGGGGATCTCGGAGAACAACAAGAAGACCGGCTTCTGCGCCTTCGTAGCCGTTGCCAAGGCCGCGTCGAAATCGCGCAGCCAAATGACGGTGCCCAGTTCGGGTGTGGCAACGAGGGTGCCGAGCGGGGGTGGTTTCACGGGAGGAGTCTGCGCGAGCGCTTGGGCAGTCAAGACGGCGAGGACAAGCAGGCGGTGCATGATCGGCATGCTAGCGTAAGATCGAGGGCAGTGGCCACCTACCCCGACTACGACTCGCCGCTGATGCGGCTGTTGCGCATCCTCACGCGCAGCTTTGCGATCGGCAACTTCTTCCGCGTGCACGTTCGTATGTATTGGGCGGCGGCGATCCTGATGCCGCTCTTGTTCCTGCGCTGGGTCGGTCCGGCAGGCGGCACGACGACCGAGGCCCTGCTGCTGAGTCTCGTCTGCTGCGTCGGACTCTTCGTGGTCATCTGGACACACGAGATGGGGCACATCGCCTGCGGCTGGCGCTTTGGCATCCGCACCGACTTGATCACGCTGTCGCCGCTCGGTGGGGTTGCACACATGAGCGCGCCGGCGCCCACGCCGCGCGCCGAACTGCTCATTTCACTGGCCGGTCCGGCCGTGCACCTGATCTGGCTCGCGGTCTGCTGGCCGCTCTGGAAGCTCGTGCCCCCGGATCTGCTCAAGCTCGACGGCTGGCGCTTTTCGCCGGTCGAGTTCACGCTGTGGTACCTCGTCACCACGAACACGACACTGCTCGTGTTCAACCTGATGCCGATCTTCCCGCTCGACGGCGGCCGCGTGCTGCGCGCCTTGCTGTCGATGCGCGTGCACCCCAACCGCGCGACGATGTGGGCGACGACCGTGGGCTTCGTCGGCGGCGGTGCGCTGATCCTGATGGGCCTGCTGCGCAGCGACCTCGAGAGCGCGATTCCGTTCGTGATCGGCCTGTCGTGCATCTCGGCCTGCTTGAACGAGCGCCGCATGGCGCGCCACGTGCTCGTCTACCAACAGGCCGCGCGGGCGCCGTGGGAAGCCGATGCGGAGGCGTGGAAGTTCGGCGGTGACCCGCGGGCGCCGCGAGCGAAGCGTCAGCCCGGCGCGATTTCGCGGTGGCGCCACGAGCGAGCGCAGCGCAAGGCCGAGCGGGCCGCCGAGGTCAATGCCGAACTCGATCGCGAAGTCGATGCCATCCTCGAGCGCGTGCACCAGGTCGGCATGACCGGGCTCAGCGAACAGGAGAAGGCCGTGCTGAAGCGCGCGTCGCAGCGACGGCGCGGGACGGGATAGGCCTCTTGATCGGCGGAAGTTGCAGGAAGCGTCGAGTATGTCCGGCGGTGCGTGCACTCTGCACCAGCCGATCTCCGTCGGCGGAGACGCGCGGAACCAATTCGAAGTCGTCGACATCTGAAGCCCGCGGCGGCGGCGAGTGAACACGACGGTCCGCTGCTCTGTGTGTAGGCAGCGTGGTGGCCGGGCCCGCCGCACCGGCTGCACCGCCCGGTGCAACCGGAAACCTCGTAACAGGCGCCCCTCCTCGTGACACTAAAGCGCCGATTCTAATCTATGCCCAATCATGAAGAACCGCGCCAAGCCCCGTGGCTCGAAACCCGGAAAATTCAAGCCCGGCGTGTTGCCGTTTCCGTGAGCGTCAGCCGGTCGCGGCGAGCGAATGGCCGCAACCCGCGCAGAAGCGCGCGCCGCGGTCGTTCTCGCGCTGGCAGCGCGCGCATGCATGAGCTTGGCTCAAGCCGGCGCATTGGTTGCAGAACTGCGCCTCGCTCGAGTTTCCGTGGCCGCACGCCGTGCACGCTCGCGACGGGCGCGGTTTCGCTGGCGACGTAGCGCGCGATCGGGCCCACGTAGCCGAACTTCAGCAGCGCGAGGCCGATGGCCAGCAGCGGCAATGAAGGCGCACCAGAAGTATTGCGGCGGTTCGAAGCTGTTCATCGACGAGAAGAACGAGGTCACCCCGATCAGTGCGAAGACGCCGCCGACGGCGACGAGCAGTGCGCCGAGTGCGCGAGACCAGAGCGGTGGGTGGTGTGGTCGGGATCGTGCAGGCGTCGTCTAGTCATGGCGTGCCGTTCGTTTGTGTGCAGAGATATTGCCCGAGCACTTCAGCCGAACATCTGCAACCACTCCGCTTCGCTCTTCGGCTTGAACACCGCGTTGCTGCGCCGTGTCTCGCCCATGCTCGCACTGGGTCGCGGATCGTACAGGTGGCCCGGATACAACACAGCCGAGTCGGGTACCTTGGCGAGCTTCTGCGTCAATGACAGATAGAGCTGCCGCGGGTCGCCGCCCGGGAAGTCCGTGCGACCACAGCCCTGCAAGAACAGCGTGTCGCCAGCGACCAGACGGTTCTGCACGAGGAAGCACTGCGAACCCGGTGTGTGGCCTGGCGTGTGGATGAGCTGGATCGGAAC
>JBDSBS010000995.1:0-2511 GCA_039921435.1 Planctomycetota bacterium
ACCGCCATCGCTACCGAGTTGGTCGGCGAGCTCGCGCCGATGCCGCTGTTCGGATCGTTGATGCCACCCGCGATGGGCACCGGTGACCAGGCTGCGGCACCTTCGGGGCGCCGCCACAAATCGAGGCTGCCGCCAGTGGCGATCCCGACCGCGTAGAGCGTGTCGTCGAAGCGCACCATGATGCGCCGGCCCGGCGCGTGCTGAACCCCGCTGGTGATCTGTTCGATCTGTGCCTTGGCGTGCTCGGTGCCAGTGGCGATCGCGAAGGCGCACAGACCGGATAGCAAGACGGAACGAAGCAGTGACTGAGCGAGTGGGATCCGTGTCATGACGTAGCGTTCTCGGTGGAGGATGAGAACACACCCTAGCAGCTCGTCGCGTGGTCATCGAACGGTTGCACAAGTGGCACACATCCCGTTTGGCCCGCCGTCAATTCACGACGCGACATGAGTGAGAACGAAGGGGGCGGTCACGGCTGCCGCGGTTGACCCTTGCCATCTGCGCGCCGACCATACGCGCATGGTGGATGCGTGCGTCTTGCGAGGGGTGTTCGTCGCGATGGTGGTGTGCTTCGGCGTCGCGATGCCCGCGCAGACACCGCCGCCTGGGGAAGTGATTACCTTGCCCGCTGACCTGCGCGCGGCCCTGCAGGAGCTATCGGTGCAGCCACCACCGGCGAACGGGATCCCCGTGACGGTCGTCGACGATGCAACCGGCAACGTCGTGCCGCATGCCATGGTCTTCGTGCTCGACACCACCAAGCTCAGCGCCGTCATGCCCCGCATTCCGCGCGATGGACCCGATCTCGAGCGAGGCATGCTAGCGCCACTCTTGTTTGCCGGCACTCGCTTCGCGGCGGGTGTCGATGGTGTCGCCATCGTGCCGAAGAGTGAGTTGGCGCCCATGGTGTACGCGGTGACGGCCGACGGCTTTGGGTTCGCTTCGCCGGGAAGGGCAGGCGCCGAAGCCGGCGCGCTCGAAGTGCGCGTCACGGCGGTGCGGACCTTCGTCGTGCGCGTCGTCTCGGCCAAGGGCAAGCCAGTGCTGGGGGTGCCGATCGAGTTTGGACCTTACGGCGAACATGGCTTGGATCGCTTCGAGCCGATGCTGGTGCATCCGAGCGATGCGCGAGGCGAGGTGCGGTTTCGCATGCCGGGGCTGATGGCGAACATGTTCCAGGGCAACAAGGGCGCCCTCTCGGCACAGATCACACCGATCGGTTGTGCGCCCGTGCGGCGCGCGATCCACGACACCGCGGCCGATGGTCGGATCGAGTTGGCGCTGCCCTCGCTCGGCAAGGTGCTCGTGCGCCTCTACGACGAACACGAACAGCCGCGCGCGGGGCTCGACGTGGTCGTCCTGCAGCCATTCGGCGATGCAAGCTTCCGCGGACCGTTGTCGCCGTTGGCGAGTGCGAGCAAGCCGCAACAACTGACGAACGACTCGGCGCGCTTCGACTTCGTCGCACTTGGCCAGCGGTTCACCGCGAAGGTGGGTGGGGCTGGCATCTCGGGCGTGGTGGAGCACACGCAAGAAGGTCCGACGCGCGACGGGGAGCTCGTCGTGTTCGGCGTGCGCGTCGTCGACAGTTCGCCGATGTTGTCGCTGCGCTTGCTCGGCGTCGACGGAGTCGTGCTGGTGCAGCGTGCGCTGTCGGTCCTGTTCACGCGCGATGGTGAGCTGACGATGAGCCGCGAGGTGAGCACGGGCGACGATGGCCGGCTGTTGCTGGCGT
Source organism: Planctomycetota bacterium (assembly GCA_039921435.1). Taxonomy (GTDB): domain Bacteria; phylum Planctomycetota; class UBA1135; order UBA1135; family UBA2386; genus DASVAL01. The sequence goes on from JBDSBS010000995.1 coordinate 1,736, forward strand.
TGCCCGAGTGAATCGCGACCGACGGCGGCCACGCGTCTGTCTGGTTGCGCCGCGAGCAGATGCGCGCGGACACCGTCTACGGCGGGGCCGCGAACATCGAGATCCCTGCCAACGCCCAGGGTCTGCGCGACCTCGGCGAGCTGCGCCTCACCGCAGAGCCGATCGCGGTGGTGGCGCGCGTCGTCGACATCGAAGGCAAGCCGATTGCCGGAGTCACCGTGCGCATGAAGCCGACGCGGGCGCCCGATCGCGGCGACAGCGAGCGGCTGCGGCCGTCCGATGTGTCACAGGAGCGCCCGCTGACGCACCAGGCGACGACCGACAGCGAGGGGCGGTTCGTCTTCCGCGAACTGTCGCCGGCCGCGATGACGGGCATGCTCGAAGTGGCTGATGGTGCGTGGCTGCCGGCACTCGGACTGCGGCTGCCGGTTGGCAGCGTCGAACGACGCCTCGTTGTGCAGCAGCCGGGTCGCCTGCACCTGACCTTCGCGCGCAAGCCGCCGCGCAACCTCGTCGTCGAGGTTCGTCATGATGACTCCACCTGGCAGGTCCCCTTTGACGTCGATGCAACGACCGGCGAACGCTCCGCGTCTTTGTCCCCCGGTCGCTACGAAATCGCGGTTCGGGTCGGGCGGCGAGATCCGTTGGTGATCAAGGGCATCGAAGTACCGCCAGGCGCGGCCTGCGACGACGCGCGTTTGCGCGACATCGACTGGGCTCGAGGCCTGCGCGTGGCGACCGTCCATCTGCGCGCGCCCGATGGTCGGCCGGGCCGG
>JBDSBS010000996.1:0-9475 GCA_039921435.1 Planctomycetota bacterium
CTGCCGGGCTTCGTGGTGAGAACGTGGTTGTGCCTTGGCGAAGCGTCGACGATCGCGCCAGTCCTGGCAGCGTTCGTGTTCACCTTCGGCATCCCGGGCTTGTTGTGGGCGAGCCTTCGTCTCTTGCGCGGCAGCCGCACTGGTTGCCTTGCGGCCGCCGTCGCACTCGGCTTCCAGGCCTTGGTGGCGGCCGGTCCGAGCCAGAACGCTGACGTGCCGCTGGCGTTCTTCTTCCTCGCCACCGTGGTCCTGCTCGCGCTGCAGGATCATTTCTCACGACGCGATCTCCGGCTCGTGTGCCTGGCCGGCTTCGCGATGGGGCTGGCAGCATGGACCAAGAATGAAGGGTTGCTCTTCTTGCTGGCATTGCCGACAGCACGGCTGCTCGTGATGCGTCGACGCGGTCTGCGCGCTGCAGTCCATGAGTTCGCCGCGCTGGCGCTCGGTGCCGCGCCGGCCCTGGTCGCCGTGCTGGGGTTCAAGGCGGCTTTGGTACCGACGAACGACCTCGTGGAGCAGGTTGGCAGCGGCAGGCTGGCGGATCGTGTCGTCGACGCGAGTCGCTACCTGGAGATCTTGCAGTCGCTCGGCCGCGAGCTGTGGTCGCTCGGTCCGGTGATGGGCATCGCCGTGCTCGTCTGCGTTGTGCTGTGGCGCGAGGGTCGCATCTGGCTACCGATCGTGGTGGCCGAGCTCATGCTGTGCGGCTACTGCACGATCTATCTGCTGACGTCGCACAACCTGAGCTGGCATCTGGCGACTTCGTTGCCGCGGCTGTTGCTGCACCTGCTGCCAACCTTCGTGTTCGGCGTGTTCTCGGGCACATTCGCTTCGCAGGGAGCGAACGCACCGTCGCCAACCGATTCGACCGCGGCCGCCGGCCTCAGCTCGCCGTCGGCGACACCGCGCTAGTGAGGCAGAAGCCGAGCGGCAGCGCGAAGTCGAGCATTGCGCCCTGGGTGAAGAACGCGCCGGTGGCGCCGGGTGCAACAGGCACCGACACGGTGACGCGGCCGTTGGCGTTGCTGAGGCCGGCGGTCTTCCTGCCGGCCGCGCGCAAGCGGATGCATGGCGGTCAGCCGCGTAGGCGCCGCACGAGGTGCGCCAGTGCCGATGCCGGGTTTGGGTCGCCGATGTCTGCGAGCATGTCGTGCACGAGTGCGCGCCAGACGTGCATGCTCTGATCGAAGTGTGTCGTGCCCAGGAGGAAACCGTGTTTCGGATGCACGTAGCCGCCCGTTGCAGCGAGACTCACTTCGCAAGCCAGCAGCTCGGTGGCGAGCCGCTCGAGCCGAACGTCGCCGCGGTCGAGCCGCGTCGCTACGAGGAGCAGCGCGAGCGCGCCGAACGCCCGGTCGCCGACGTCGAGAGACGGCCGCTCGTCGAGGAACGCGACCAAGAAGCCAGGCAACCGCACGAGCGCTTCGTCGCCGAGCACCAAGCAGCTCTCCACCAATCGCACCAGCGCGTCTTCGACGGAATGCGCAGCGGTGAGCGCCGCGATGCACAGCAGCGTGCAGCAGAAGGCGCGTGGGCCGTGGTCGACGTCGGCACCTTCGCGCCAGTGGTACAAACTCAGCACTTCGCGCGGATGCCACGCGAGCGGCACCGGGACCAGCCCTGTGCGCCAGACGTCGTGTAGCACCGCCAGGTGCTCGCGGCGGTCGTTCCCGTAGTCCGCCATGGCGATCTCTTCGAGCGCGGGCTCTGTGATCCGGGAGCGCAACCACGTGAGCAAGGTACCGATGTCGCGGTTCCATCCGTACCGCGTTGGCCCCGGCGCCATGATCTGCTGGGGCGTCAATCCGACCGGGCCGATCGCGGCAGCTTCGGCTTCGAGGCCAAGCCAGTCGCGCAGGGCGCGCGCCAGTTGGCGCTGCTGCGCCGGGGTTGCCAGTGGTTGCGCCCGCCGCAGGCATTCGCGCACGCGATCCGCGTCGCGGTCGTGCTGGCGCGTCGCCTCCGCCAGGCGGAACCAATCGTCGAACGTCGCCGCCAACGCCTTGCCCTTCGCCAGGCAGTGGCGGATCTCGGCGAGGTATTCGCCGGCCTCGTGCTCGTGACTTGCCCAACCGGCGGCCATCGTGGCGCAATCCTCGACGTCGCCCGCCGCGGCCAGACCCTGCTCGAAGTTGGCCCGTGCCCGCACGTCGTCGCCGAACACGTTCTTCCAGGTGTTGGCGATCGTCCAGAACGCGAAGCAGTCCGGCGCCAGTTGCGAGACGCCGGCGGACGTCGCGAGCTCCTCGGCCCGCAGCGTCAGCTGTCGCGCGGTATCGCGATCGTCCAGCAGATAGGCGAAGCCCTGCGCCATGGAACAGCAGTCATCGGGATCTGCGACGCCGGCGCAGCCAGCCTCGAGGCAGCGCCGCGCCGCATCGGTGTCCTGCAGCAGTTCGGCGAAACCTTCGGCGAGCAGGCGCCACTTGGAGCCCCGCGTTCCCCGTTGCTGGCCGAACCGCGTTTCGAGCGCGACCAAAGGCAGCACGGCAGCCGTTGGATCGCCGAGTGAAAGCCAGGTCGCTGCCGCGCGGCGGTGGATCCAGACGTCGTCTGCACCCTGCTGGAGCGCCGCCGCAAGGCAGCGCGCCGCGGCAGCGCGACCACCCGCCGCAACCCAGACCTCGGCAATGTCGACCAGATCCGAAGGGAATTGCGCCGCCACTTCCGCCCGCTCGAGCGCAGCGTGCCGATCGATGTCGTTCGCGGCACCCGCCGCCTGCTGCAGCAAGTCTCTGGCGGTCGTCGTCATGGGCTTGCCGCCCGCGGCAGCGCGACGCAGCATAGCAAAGAACCGCCCATGCCTCGCACCCTCGGGGACCCTCGGGGACCCTCGGGGGCTGAGGTGCTGCGCCCTACCCGAATCGCCCCGACACGTAGTCCTCGGTCTCGCGAACGAGCGGCTTGGTGAAGATCTCGCTCGTCGGCCCGCACTCGATGAGTCGGCCCAGATACAAGAACGCCGTGTAGTCGCTGCAGCGCGCGGCTTGGTGCATGTTGTGCGTGACGATGAGCACCGAGTAGCGCCCCTGGAGCTCCCAGATCAGGTCCTCGATCTTGCCGGTCGCGATCGGGTCGAGCGCAGAGCACGGTTCGTCCATGAGCAGCACCTCGGGTTCGGCCGCGATCGCGCGCGCGATGCACAGCCGCTGCTGCTGCCCGCCCGACAGGCGCAGCGCCGAGCTGTGCAGGCGATCCTTCGCTTCTTCCCACAACGCTGCGCCGCGCAGACTCCTCTCGCACACCTCGTCGAGCACGCGCCGGTCGCGCACGCCATCGATGCGCAGCGGGTAGACCACGTTCTCGTAGATGCTCATCGGGAACGGGTTGGACTTCTGAAACACCATGCCCATGCGCTTGCGCAGCTCGATGACGTCGACGCGCGGCCCGTAGATCGTGTCGCCGTTCAAGGTCATGTCGCCAGCGACGGTGACGTTGTCGATCAGGTCGTTGAGCCGGTTGACCGAGCGCAGCAGCGTCGACTTGCCGCAGCCCGACGGGCCGATCAACGCCGTGACCTTGCCACGTGGGATGTCGAGCGTGATGTCGTGCAGGGCCTTGGCCGCGCCGTAGAACAAGCTGAAGCTCTTGATGCCGACGACGGGATCCTCGGCGGCGAGTTCGGGGTGGATGCGCGCTTCGATGCGATCGCCGCGCGCGATGGCGTCGGTCAATCCGGAAGCCTGCGAGGGAACTTGCTGCATGGTCGTGACGGCGGCTTGCTGGGTTCGGCCGCGGCTGGAGAAGATAGGTGCCGGGCGCAGCAATGTCGGCAGCGGGCGCTGCATTCGTTCGCTGGCGGGTCGGGGATCGGGGAGCTTGGGTGCGGCCATGGGGTGCCTTCGGATTGGAGTCTCGGAACGGAGCCCTAGAACTGGGCTCCGACGAACCGGGCTCGCATGCGATTGCGCAGCCAGATCGCGACGACGTTGAGCAGCGTGATGATCGCGATCAGCAGCAGCGTCGTGGTGAACACCATCGGCTTGCTGGCCTCGCTGTTGGGGCTCTGGAAGCCGAGATCGTAGATGTGGAAGCCCAGGTGCATGAAGCTGCGCGACGGGTGCAGGTAGGGGGCAACGCCGTCGAGCGGCAGTGCGGGCGCGAGCTTGGCGGCGCCGACGAGCATCAGTGGTGCAACTTCGCCAGCGCCGCGCGCGAGCGCGAGGATGAGGCCCGTCATGATGCCGGGCATCGCGCGCGGCAGCACGATGCGGCGGATCGTCTGCCACTTGCTGGCGCCGCACGCATAGCTGCCTTCGCGCATCGAACTCGGCACGGCAGCGAGCGCTTCTTCGGTCGAGACGATCACGACCGGAACCGTCAACAGCGCCAATGTCAGCGACGCCCAGAGGATCGCGCCCTTGCCGAAGGTCGGGCTCGGCAACCGTTCTGGGTAGAAGATCGAGTCGATCGAGCCGCCGACGACGTAGCAGAAGAAGCCGAGGCCAAACACGCCGAAGACAATGCTCGGCACGCCGGCGAGGTTGTTGACGGCGATGCGCACGGCGCTGATGAGCAGCCCCGCACGTGCGTACTCGCGCAGGTAGAGCGCGGCGAGCACACCGAACGGCACGACGCCGAGCGACATCAGCAACGTCATGAGCACGGTGCCGAAGATCGCGGGCCAGACGCCGCCTTCGCTCGAGTTGCGCGGCTCCTCGGTCAAGAACTCGCGCCAGCGCGAGAGATAGAGGGAAGCCTTGTCGCCGAAGCCGAGTCGGTTGGGGCTGTAGGCCCGCACGATGTCGGCGACCGGGATCGTGACCTGCTTGTCGTCGATCGTTCGCAGCACGAGGCCGTGCCTGGCATTCTCGCGCCCGAGCGCCTCGATCTTCGCGGTGATCCCTTGGCTCTCCTCGCTGCACGCGACGCGAATGCGTTCGTAGTCGGCGGTCGCACGCTGGTGCTCAGGGCTGTTCTCGCCGTGTTGCAGCATCGCCTTCCTGGTGGCGAGCCGCGCGTCTTCTTGGCGTTCGCTGAGTCGCGTGAGTGCACCCTGGCGCAGGTCCTTCTCCTCGCGAGACCGAGCGCGCACGGTTTGGTGTTGGCGCGTCAGTTCCGCGTCGACGTCTGCCGTTGCCGTTGCCACGTCGACGCCGTCGACGCGGTAGGCGATCGGGAAGCCGTAGAAGCGGCCCCACGACTCGCGCTCGACGACCATGGCCTGGTCGGGCAGCGTGCGGGTCGCGACCACGTACTCGGGTACCCACGTGAAGTGCTCTCCGCTCAGTTCGTAGTTGCCCGTTCGCAGCAGCTCGCGCGCCGAACTGCCGCCGAGTTGTTCCAGGCGATGTGCAGCCGCGGCGCGCACCTCCGCGGGTAGTTCGTCGAGGTTGGCTGAGGTCGGCGTGAAGCGCTCGATGCGCGTCGGCTCGCCGAGGTGGCACTGCCCGTCGAGCAGACGAACTTCGACCAGGGGCTGCGGCCAGAACGTCGCCAAGCCCTCGCCGAAGACGAGCAGCAACAGGCCAGCGATCATCATCAGGCAGAGCACGAGTGCACCGCCGCAGAGCCAGAGTTGCCCTTCGCCGCGCGCGGTCTTCGACTGGCCGGCCGGCGAGACGCGGCGCGGGGTCGGCACCGAGGGTTCGGGCGGCGGTGGCTCGGTGGCGAGAACGTTCATAGTTGCCAGGCCCGGCGACGGAAGCGTTGCCGCACGACTTCGGCGAACGTGTTGAGCACGAACGTCATCGCGAACAACACCAGTGCCGCGAGATAGAGCACCCGGTAGTGAGAACTGTTGCGCACCGCTTCGGGTAGCTCGACGGCGAGGTTGGCGGACAGCGTGCGGAAGCCGTTGAACGGGTTGAGCTCGAGCACGGCCGTGTTGCCGGCCGCCATGAGCACGATCATCGTCTCCCCGACGGCTCGGCCCAGGCCGACCATGATGGCGCTGAAGACCCCGCTCATGGCCGTCGGCAGGATGATGCGCACGGCGGTCTGCCACGGTGTCGCGCCCGCGCCGAGCGATGCGGCTCGAAGGTGTTCGGGCACGGCGGCGAGCGCGTCCTCGGCGATCGTGTAGATGATCGGGATGACGGCGAAGCCCATGACGAACCCGACGACGAGCGCGTTGCGCTGCACGTACGTGGAGACGAGGGAGCCGCGCAGGTCGAAGCCCGCGAACGTGCATGCGCCGGCGAGCAGCGCGGCGGCGACCAGTGCGACGCCGCAACCAAGCGACAAGCGCAGGAGCCCACCGAGTGCGCGACTCGAGAAGATGCGTGTGCGACCCACGACGACGGCCGCGAGCAGCGCTGCAAACGGCAGAGCCGCGACGAACCAGCCGCCGAATGCAGAGTCGTTCGCCGCTGGTGCGTCGGGACCGTGCGTCAGCCAACGTGGGAAGTCGCCGCCGAACAGCAGGCTCTCGGCGGCCAGTCCAGTTACCCAGCCGAGTCCGATGCCGATGGGAACGGCGATCGCGACCCCGATCAGGCGCAGCCGTTCGGCGGCCAGGCGTTGGTTCTGTGGCAGCGCCTGCACGACCTGTGCAGCCGCGAGCCAGGTGATCGGCACGGTGGCGAAGCAGGCGAGAATCGTCACCAAGCCGTGCTCGACCCACGGTGCGAACACGAGCGCGGCGAGGAAGCCGAGCACGACGCTGGGCAGACTCGCCATGAGTTCGACGACCGGCTTGACGCGCGCTCGACGGCGGGGGTGCAGGAACTCGCTCGTGTAGATCGCGGCCAGCAGCGCCAACGGCACGCCGAACAGCATGCAGTAGAGCGTTGCCTTCAGGGTGCCGAACACGAGCGGCCACAGGCCAAACTTTGGTTCGACGTCGTCGGTGCCACTCGTCGACTGCCAGGCATGCACCGGGCGGGCATAGCCTTCGTACCAGACGGGGCTCGCCACGGCCGTCAGCGACACTTCGGGATGGCCAGGATCGAACGCGAAGTGGTGGAACGTGGTACTCGTCGTCGCCAGCAGACCGTCTTCTTTCGGAGCGAGCGAGACGGCGAGCAGCCCCTCGGCTTCTGGCAACTGAGCGCTCGCGACGAGCCGTTCGCTCGTGGCGTGGAACACGCGCAACGAACTGTCGGCGTAGCCGGCCAAGAAGACGCGGCTGCGGCTCGACGTGGAGATGCTTCGCACGGCCACTCCAGGCCCGGGGAACTCGTGGGCTTGCACGAGCTGCGAACCATCGCGGCCGGCCGCGTTCGCTGGTTTGGTGCGGAAGAACGATCGCACCCGACCGTTGTCGTCGCCGACCAACAGCGTGTTCCGGCCAACGAGAAAGCCTGTGGCGGTGATGCGGAGCTCCGGCTCCTGCAGCAGATCCATGGTCTCGGCCAAGACCGGTGCGTCACAGTCGCGCGCATCGATGCGAGCGAGGCGGCCGTCGTTCCACAACAGGTAGACGTTGTCGCCGGAGCCTGCGAGCATCAGGTGGTTGGGTTCGGCGTTGCCGATGCCGAGAGTGGCGAGGTCCACACTGCCGCCGCGCACCGAGGTGGTCACCTCATCCGTCATCTGGTTGACGCGGCGCGAGATGGCGCGCACGTGCAGACGGCCATCGTCGGTGAGCGCGGCGATGCGTTCACCCGTGCTCGTCTCCGAGAAGTCGGCCCGCGTGGCTCTCGCTCGGCCGAGCTGCAGCGGTTCGTCGGGTGCGATGCGCAGCGAGTGCCGCCGAAAGCCCGCCGGCGTGCGTTCGATCCACGCGTCGCCGTCCCGGGCGCCGCCGCCGGTCGGCAGGCTCTGCAGCAGCGGCGGCAGGGTGTCCTGCTCGACCCGGGTGACGGCGATGACGACGTTGGCGGTGCGCACGCCGCCGGCCTCGTCGGCGAAGGCGACCCTGGCATCGTGCGCCGCCAGAAAGCGCGCCGTGCCAGGATCGAAGACGCGCGCGTCGGCGACCCTCTTGCCGTCGGACAATGCCATGGCGAGCACGCGCCCGTCACTGCGCAGCTGCCACACTAGCTGCTCGTACGGATCCAGTTCCTGATACAGGATGCGCGCCTCGGCGGTGGGCGGCGTGGCGCGCACGACTGGCGAGGCACGCAGCTCAGCCGAAGCCAGCAGCGGCAACACGACCCAGACGAGGAAGCCGCAGACGAGCGCGACCGCCGCGATCGTCGCCATGCCACCGAACGTGATGCACACGCGCGCGGCCCGGTCGCCGAAGCGGACCCGGCGCGAGCTAGTTCGTTGGCGTTGGAAGCCCGTGAAGCTGGGTTGGGACATCGGACTCGGCGGTCACAGACTGGGCCGACGGGACTCGGCGCCTGCTCACTCGATGTGAGCGCACCGGGCACCGCGGCGCGGTCTGGCGGCGGCGTTGCGGGTCTCAGCCGTCCGACGCGATGCCCAGCTTGTCGAGCTCGCGCTTCGCCAGCCTGCCGGTCAAGGGGAAGTAGCCCTCTTGCACGACATCCATCTGTCCCTGCTTGCTGAGCACGAAGCGCAGGAACTCGCGGCGCATCGGATCGAGCTCTGTGCCTGGCTTCTTGTTGACGTAGACCAGCAGGAAGCGGGCCAGCGGGTAGGTACCGTCGTAGGCGTGTTCGGCCAGTGCTTCGATGGGCTTCTGCTTGCTGTCGCCGGCGATCGGCAGCGCGCGCACGTCGGCCGTCTTGTAGCCGATGCCCGAATAGCCCATCGCGAACTTGTCGCTGGCGACACCTTGCACGACCGCGGAGCTGCCGGGTTGCTCCTTGACCGTGTCCTTGAAATCACCCTTGAACAGCGCGTGCTCCTTGAAGTAGCCGTAGGTGCCCGACGCGGAGTTGCGGCCGTAGAGGCTGATCGGCTTGGTGGCCCACTCGCCGGTGAGACCGAGGTCGCCCCAGGTCTTCAGTTCTTTGTCGGCGCCGCCCTTGCGCGTCTTGCTGAAGCAAGCGTCGACTTGCTGCAGCGTCAGCTGTGCGAGCGGGTTGTCCTTGTGCACGTACACCGCGAGCATGTCGATGCTCGTCGCGATGGCGGTCGGCTTGTAGCCGAAGGTCTTTTCGAAGTCGTCGACCTCTTGGCCCTTCATGGGGCGACTCATCGGGCCGAAGTGTGCGGTTCCGGCAATCAGCGCGGCCGGCGCCGTTCCCGAGCCCTTGCCTTCGACCTCGACCTGCACGCCGGGGTAGAGCTTGCGGAAGCTCTGGGCCCAGGTCGTCATCTCGTTGATCATGGTGTCCGAGCCGACACTCTTCATCGTTCCGGCAATGCCGCCCTTCGCGGCGTAGACCGGCAGATCGGCATCGACCTTCATCGGCGCTTGGCCGTCCGGCTTGTCCTGTGCTTGCGCGAGAGAGGGAATGAGAACGGCGCCGAAGGTCAGCGCGAGCGGGAGAAGGATGGTCTTCATGTTCGTTTGTCTTGGTCGGGCCGCGGTTGTGCAGAGCACGCTTGCGGGTGCAGAAGAGGCTAGGAACGAACGTGAGGAATCGACGAAGGCGTCGTGAGGGTTGTCGACGAGGCGTGGGCCGACGCATCGGGGCATCGGGGCATCGGGGCATCGGGGTAAGCGCGCGCCGCA
>JBDSBS010000997.1:0-7051 GCA_039921435.1 Planctomycetota bacterium
TCAGGAACTGCAGGTAGCTGAGGTCGCTGTCCGGGATGCCGGCCCACGCCAGAGCACCTTCGTTGAGCACGAAGGTCTGCAGCGCCCAGTTCATCGGCACCGTCAGCACCTGGACGAACACGACGGCAACGCCGAGGCCGACCGCCGAGTCGACGCGCTTGCTGACCGCGAGGTAGCTGCACATGCCGAGGAAGAACGACAGCAGGATGTTCTCGACGAACACCGAGCGCAGGAACACGCTGGGCAGCGACTCGTCACTGAAGACCAGCACGAGGGAACTTATCATTGCAGTCATGGCTCACTTCTCCACGTAGCCCGAAATCGAGCGCTGGATCCAGACGATGATGCCGAGCAGGATGAACGCGCCGGGTGCCAACACCATGAGGCCGTTGTTGGTATAGCCCCCGTCGTACAGAGCCTGCGGCACGACCTGCATGCCGAGCAGCTTGCCTGAGCCGAGGATCTCGCGGATCGTGCCGACGAGCGCCAGGATCCACAGATAGCCCAGCCCGTTGCCGATGCCGTCGAGCAGGCTGCGCCACGGTGGGTTGGCCATCGCGTAGGCCTCGAGGCGACCCATCACGATGCAGTTCGTGATGATCAAGCCGACGAAGACCGAGAGCTGCTTGCTCAGGTCGAACATGTAGGCGCGCAGGAACTGGTCGAACACGATCACGACGCCCGACACGACGACGAGCTGCACGATGATGCGGATCTTGTTCGGGATGAAGCCGCGAATCGACGAGATCAAGACGTTCGACAGTGCGGTGACGATCGTCACACCGATGCCCATGACGAGCGCCTTGTCGAGCCGCGTTGTCACCGCCAGGGAACTGCAGATGCCGAGCACCTGGAGCGCGATCGGGTTGTTGTCCCAGAGCGGGTCCTTGATCGCCTTGATCTCGTCCTTGCCGAACAGTGGCTTCTTGGCCGTGACCGGAAGTGTGGTGGTTGCTGTCATGGTCGATGCTCCTGTGCCTATTGGCGCTTGCTACGCAGTGACGTCAGGTACTTCTCGAACGCCGTGAGGTCGTTCTTGACGAACTTGGTGACGCCATTGCTGGTGATGGTCGCGCCCGACAGGCCGTCGACCTTGTGTGCCTTCTCGGCCGGGATAGTCGGGTCGACGCGCCCCTTCTTGACGCCGATGCCGACCAAATGGCCCTGCTCGTCGAGGATCGACTTGCCCTTCCACAAGGCCGTCCACTCGGGGTTCTCGACCTCACCGCCGAGTCCCGGAGTCTCCCCGTGCTTGTAGAAGGTGACGCCGCGCACGTGCGTCAGATCGCCCTCGAGAGCGATGTAGCCGTAGATCGTGCTCCAGAGCCCCTTGCCCGAGATCGGCAGGATGTAGCTCTCGGGTTTACCGGCGGCGTCTTTGCTCTGCGCAACGACGCGGTAGCGCAGCTTGTCGGCAACGCTCTTCATCGCCGCGACGTCGGCGACAGTCTTGCCGGCGGCGACGGTGCCGGCCTCGGTGTCGACGACGAACTCCTCGACGCGATCCTTGTACAGCTTCTCGAGCTCGGGACGCAGCCGTGAGTCGTCGGCCTTGACGAGGCCGGCGGCCATCATCACGTTCTTCTGCCGATCGAACTCAGCGGCCGCATCCTGGGTCGGCTTGAGCCAATTGGCCGTGACCGCCAACGCCGCACTGATCACGACGCAGACACCGATCGCAAATCCCATCACGTAGACGTTGCTGCTCGTGTTCATGCGCGCTTCAGCCTTCGCTTGATGTTGGCGGCGACGACGAAGTGGTCGATGCCTGGGGCAAACGCGTTCATCAACAGGATGGCAAGCATGGTGCCTTCGGGATAAGCCGGGTTGATGGTACGCACGAGGATGGTCACGAAGCCAATCAAGCCACCGTAAATCCACTTGCCGGTGCTCGTCTCCGGACTCGACACCGGGTCGGTTGCCATGAAGACGATGCCAAACAGAAAGCCGCCGCAGAGCAGGTGCTCGTACGGCTGCAACGAGATCGGCCCCGTCACATCGCCGCTGATCGTCTTCATCAAGAACGCGGAGCCCAGCAGACCGAGCACCCCGCCGAGCATCACGCGCCAACTGCCGACGCCGGTGAAGATCAGCCAGAAGGCACCCAGCAACACGGCGAGCTTGCTCATCTCGCCAGCGCTACCGGGGATGTTGCCGAAGAACAGATCCGAGTGTGAATAGACCTGGGTCAGCGCCTCGCTGGCGTCCGTGGTCGCCTGCTTGACGACCGCGAGCGCAGTCGCGCCCGAGTAGCCGTCGACGATGTGGCTCGGCACGCCGGTCGGTGACTGGTTGCCAGCGACCCAAACCTGATCGCCAGACATCTGCGCCGCGAACGCAAAGAACAGGAACGCGCGCACCATCATCGCCGGATTGAAGATGTTCATGCCGGTGCCGCCGAACACTTCCTTGCCGAGCACAACCGCAAACGCGACGCCCGAGGCCAACTGCCACAGCGGGATCGACGCCGGTACGATCAAGGCAATCAGCATGCCCGAGACGAGGTAGCCCTCGCTGACCTCTTCCTTGCGAATCACCGAGAACAGCATCTCGATGCCGAGGCCTGTGCCGTAGCTCACCAGGAGGATCGGCAGCATGCGCTGCAAGCCGAAGACGATGTTGTCGAACGGGCGCGGCCAGCCAGCGCTGGCGTCCGCATCCAGGTGCGGGGGAAAGAGAGACTGCAGCCAGCCGGTGACGTAGCTGTCGGGGCTCATCTTGCCGGCCTGCATCTGCACGGCCACCGCGTGGAAGTGCTGCGCGCCGGCGTTCCAGATCGCCCACAACAGACACGGCAACATCGCAATGATGACCGTGTTCATGACGCGCTTGAGGTCGACGTAGTCGCGCACGTGCACACCGGTCTTGCCGGCGCGGAAGTCGGGCGCAAACAAGAACGTCTCGAGCGCGTCGAACAGTGGCCACGCCTTGTGGAACTTGCTGTCCGGCGCGTGGTAGAGCTTCTTCTGCTTCTCGATCAGATTGCGTAGGAACTGCACGGACTCAGCCCTCCTTCTCGTACAGATCCAGACCCTGGCGAATCACTTGTCCGACGTCGATCTTGCACGGATCGACGAACGTGCACAGCGCCACATCCTCTTCGGTGACCTCGAGCAAGCCGAGTTTGACGGCTTCCTCGATGTCGTTGGCCTGGATCGCGCGCACGAGGTAGCTCGGGTGGATGTCGAGCGGCGTCACGCGCTCCCAGGCGCCGATGTTGACGATCGGTCGATGGCCGCCGTTCAAGCGCGCATCGACGACGTATTCCTTCTTGGGCGTGAGCCAGCTGAACACACAACGATGGAAGCTGAGTTTGCCGAACTGAGGCAGGGCCCAGCCAAACATGTCGCGCACGCCCGTGCCTTCGGGGATGACGGTGACGGTCTTGGCGTCGAGGCTCAGGAAGCCGTCGGCCGCGACGGCGCTGCCTTGCAACACCGTGCCAGAGATGACGCGCACGTCGCCAACGATCGGCTTGCCGCCGGTGATCGTCGCCACTTCCGCGTTCTGCCGCACGCGGTAGTACTTGCGGCCCGAAGCGGCGCTGCCGGCGAGTGCCACCACCGTCTTGGCCGGATACTTGCTCGTGCGGACCCATTCGCCGAGGCGAGCCAGATCCTGCAGCGTCAGCGCATAGGCGACCTCGCCGACCTTCAGAGGCTGGATCGTGCGGATGTGCGTGCCAACGAGCCCCGATGGGTGCGGCCCCTCGAAGTCGTGCACTTCGACGCCCTTCAAGTCCCGCACCTCGGCCTGGTGATCCCCGGCTGCACGAAGCGTCAGGTAGACCTTGCCAGTCGTGAGCTTCTGCACCAGCTGGATGCCCGCTTGCAGGTCGGCCTTGCGCCCCTGAACCGCGAAGGCGGGGTCGGCGGCGAGCGGTGCGGTGTCCATGCCGTTGACGAAGATCGCCACGGGCACCTTCGTGCCGCGCGGCATCTTGCCGAGCGGGCGTTGCCGCAGCAGCGGCCAGAGGCCAGCGGACTTGATGGCCTTGACGACCGCGGCACGATCCGCGCCCGGCTTTGGCGACTCCGCGAACTGCTCGCGGCCACCCTTGCTCGCCTCGCTGTTACCAGCAGCCTTCGCCCCCAGATCATTCTCGATGACCACCCGCAGCAAGAACCGCCGCTCGCCGAAGTCGATGCGGGACACCACGCCAGTGACCGGCGAGCACCAGACGGTGTCCCGGTCCATCTTGTCTAGGAAGATGGGCTGCCCGGTCAGGACACGGTCGCCCTCCTTGACGAGCACCTTCGGCTTGATGCCGGGGAACGCCGCCGTTTCGAGGCAGACGCGAGCCGGTTCGGGCGCGTCGGCGAAGACGAACTCGGCGGCCCCCGCCAACCGGATGTCGAAGCCCTTCTTGATGGTGTGGATCGTCATCCGCGTGGAGACCTGGGGAAGGAATGTGTCATGGCCAAGCTGGCCTAGCGAGAACACGCCTCGGCACTTGCGACGGGCTGGCCCGCCGATGCATCAGGCTGGCCCGCCGACCTGCCGCACCGCTGGCAGCTGCCGTCTGGGCTCATTCCGCCGCACGATCCGGAAAGCCGCCGGCCGCCGAGGGCAAGGAACACGATCGCCAACACTGGCACCGTGAACACCAGAATGGGGAGAAGGACTGACGTCACCGACCTGCACCAGGAGTCGAAAGAGGGTAGCGAGTGCGCGCCTAGATTCGAGAGAATCGAGTTAGAGAGAATCCATGCCGCTGGGCTACCCAGGACTTACAGCCGACTCGCGACCAAGTCGCTCAATCCCCGCAGCGTGTTACAATTTCGCAGCGAGACGTCGGCGTCGGTGAGGCGGACCTGGAAGCGCCGCTCGAGGAACTCCACCACCTCGACGACACCGGCCGAGTCGACGATGCCCGAAGTGACGAGCGGTGTGTCTTCCTCGAGGCCCACCTCGCACCCTTCGCGGAACCAGCCCGCGATGAAGGTCCGGATCTCGGCCAGAATGCGGGCGCGGCTCTGCAACGGCTGGCTTTGCATCGGAACGAAGGCTCGGATCATGCCGTCCGCCGCGCGCCAAGCAACCGCGCCGGGACTTCCCTCGCTTCGGCCGGTTCGGGCGGGCATCGTGCTCGTCGGTGCGCGTTCGCTTCACGAACCTGGTCGCTCTCCTGGCCATGCCTGCGATCGCGCCGGCCGTGGCGCCGTTTTGTGCTGGCTGGCACTGGACGCTCGATTTGCTGGCGTGCTTTCCGGTGCAAGCGATGGGGTGCCTGCTGCTGGCGGGCACGATCCTGCTCGCGGCCCGCCGATGGCAATTCGCCATCCTGTATCTGGTGGGCGCGAGCGTGGCCGCAGTTGCCGTGTTGCCCGCGTGGGTGGGCGGCCTACCAGCGGCCAGCGGCGTGCCGCTGCGCATGCTGGCGATCAACCTGTTGCGCGGGAACGAGCAACACGTAGCGCGAGCGCTCGATGCGGTGCGCCTCGCCGCGCCCGACGTCATCTTCTGCTCCGAAGTGACGCCGGTCTGGCTCGAAGGGCTCGCGGCAGGCCTGCCCGACTTCCCCTACCGTTGCCTGCATGCCGATCCCGGGTTCTTCGGCGTGGGGCTGTTCTCTCGGCTGCCGCTGCGCGCGGCCACCGTCATGCCGCTCGGTTTCGATTGGTCCCCGGCAATCCGCGCGGTCGTCGACACCGCCGCTGGCCCCGTCGGCCTGCTCGGCGTGCACACGCCTCGGCCCGGCACTGCCAAGCGCGGCGACGAACGCGACCGCGCCTTGGCCGCCATCGCGAATGCTCTCGAGCCATTGCCGACGATGCGCGTGGTGTTGGGCGACTTCAACGCGACGCCGTGGAACGCCTCGTTCGAAGCGATGCTCGCCGAGACGGGCCTCGCAGCAGCGTCCGACGGCGCGTTCCGGGCAACGTGGCCCGCGCAGTTGCCGTGGCCGCTGCGCATTCCCATCGACCACGTGTTGACGAGCCCGGGAATTGGGCTGGAGTCGATCGACACGGGCGCTGAGTTCGGCAGCGACCATCTGCCGCTGGTAGCAGCGCTGCGGTTGTCGCGGTAGCCAACACATTCGACTGCAACTCGCGCGAACCAAGCGCCGCCCGACCACTCCCGGGACGATCTAGCCCATCCGCAAGACCGTCGCAGCCGCGCGCATCTCAGTCACGCTCAGAAACCGACCGTGCCTTCATGAGCATTCGAGGTGACCAACCAGGCTGGGTTGAAGTTGGGGTCGATCGAAATGCCCTGGCTGAGCAAGCGCGTGCCGAGCACTCCGCTCGTCGGTGGAATGGTCGCGGTCCAGGATGCCGTGCCCGCCGCGGCCGACACTATCACTAACACGTCGGGACTGACGTACGCGGTGCAGCCCGTCATGCCGATGCCGTCGAGAGGCGTGGGCGGGATCGGAGAGTGGCTGATTGCCAACGCTGCCGAGTTGACGGCGGAGTTTGTCGAGGTGAGGACCAGCGAGTAACTCAGGCCGAGGCGCGGGGCATCGACGGCGGCCAGAGTGGGCACGCCGTTCGAACCTGCGCAACCGATGCCGAACGTTCTCGACTTCGCTCCATACTCCCACGTGTCGGCAACGAAGCCGTGCGCGGGCGACAAGCCGCCAAACAGGACCATCTGCCGGCGCGAAGGGATGAACGCCATGCCACCTGCCCCGCGCCCGGGGAACGTCGTCGGCACCTGCGTCCAACTCGAACCGTCGAACTCCCAGGTGTCGTCGAACGCGGTGCTAGGCGCAACGGTGAGGAGCCCTCCCGCCATCACGCAAATACCGCGCACGGGATCGTAGGCCATCATGGCTGCCCCGCGCGCCGCGGGCCGCGTGGCGCCAACGGGGGCAACGGTCCAGTTCGCGCCGTCGTACAGCCAAGTCGTATCGACGCCGGGTGTGATGCCGTTGTAGCCCCCGTGCAGCACCGTTTGCCGATGCCGGCATGAAAGCACATCGCGGGACGGAAGATCGCGCCCGGGTTCGTTGCAGTCAGAATCTGGCTCCAGTTCACGCCGTCGTACTCCCAAGTTCCGTTCTGGGCACCATCGCCAATAAAGCCCCCATAGAGCACGATGCGGT
>JBDSBS010000998.1:0-10599 GCA_039921435.1 Planctomycetota bacterium
TGGCCCAAGAGGGCGGCGCCAAACCAGCCGGCCGAGCGCCGGCGTCACCGCTCAAGACCGAAATGGAGAAGGTGGAGACTGCGCTCGATGCAGTCACTGCCTTCTTGAAGAAGCCCGAAGGGGACGCTCCCTTCGCCGAGGTCGCGGCTGCGCAGGAGTCCTTGCACAAGGCCAAGCAGGAAACTCCGCGTTTGGCGGCGCGCCAACCCGAGGACAAACGGGCCGCGTTCGTCACGGACTACAAGATCCAGATCAACAAGACCGCGCGCGTCATGCTGGACCTCGAAGACGCGATGCTGCAGAAGGACTGGAAGGCAGCCGAGAAGGCCGCCAAGGAGCTGGAGAAGCTGGAGAAGGAGAGCCACCAGAAGTTCAAGGGCCAGAAGGGTGGGCCGGGCGGTGGGCGCGAAGGCGGTGGCGGCAAGGCCGGTGGCGGCAACAACGGTGGTGGCGGCGGCAACAAGAACGGCGGCGGTGCGCCGACGCTGGAACGTAGCGTCTGACAGCGACCGCTCAGGAACTCGGCGGCTGCGCGCGCGCGAGGTGCCCCTGCCCCCAGCTGCAGGTCAACGCCATGACGGGCGCGAGGCTCTGCCCGTACTCGGTCAAGGAGTACTCGACCGTTGGCACGGAGCCCGGCACGTCGCGGCGCTGCAGAATGCCGTCGCGTTCGAGTTCGCGGAGCTCGTGGGCCAGCACCTTCTTGCTTATCTGGGGCACGGACCGCTGCAGTTGACCGAAGCGGCCCATGCCCATCGACAGCCGCCACCACAGCACACCCTTCCTTCCACTTGCCACCGATCACGCGCCACGCCGCTGTGAACGGGCAACGGTCGGGATCGAACGGTATCAGGATCTCGCCGGGGGCGGTGGCTGCGGGCGTTGTCATGGTGCGACGTTGGAGATTGCGGGCGTGGTTACCTCGAGGTGCCTGATTGTGCGCACCGCGTGGCTCATCAGAATACCGTGCGTTCGCCCTTCGTTCCGGAACCCATCGCGGCACTGCCGCACTGCCGCACTACTGCGCCGGCGACCAACAACTAGGAAATCGTCGTGACCACCCCCAAGCTGTTCCGTGTGATTCTGCCGGTGTCCAGCACCGACGAAGCAGCGCGCTTCTACACCGCTGTGCTCGGCATCGAAGGCCAGCGCGTGTCCCCGGGCCGCTACTACTTCGACTGCGGTGGCACCATCCTCGCATGCTTCGATCCGCGTGCCGATGGCGACGATTGGGATGCGAGACCCAACGCGGATCACGTCTACTTCGCCGTCGACGACATCGATCGCCGGCACGCGGCTGCAGCGTCGCTCGGCTGCCTGTCGAAGGACCTCGTGCATGGGGCGCCCGCCGGTGCGATCGTGCGCCGGCCATGGGGCGAACGGTCGTTCTACGCAGTCGATCCGTTCGGCAACAAGCTCTGCTTCGTCGACCGCGCCACCGTCTTCACCGGCCATGCGAAGCAATAGGCTGCTGTCCGCATTTCCTTGTGACGCCGACGGCCAATTGGCGCAGTGGCTTGTGCATGGCCCGAAAGGCCAGGACGCAATGGCACCGTCGTCCATGCGCAAGCAGAACGGAGTTTGATCGCCGCGGATTCGCCAGAGCGAGCACGACGTCGGCAAGAGTGTCGACCCAACACACGTGAAGGGATCCGTGCCGAATCCGCGCTTCACCCTCCACCCGGCCACGGCTATCGTGCTCGCCCCCATGACCGAGCCCGGCAACCAGAAGAAAGTGCTCGCGACGTTCCACGTGAACGGTGAGCCGCGCGAGGTGGCGTTCGTTCCGCACAAAACGCTGCTCGAGGTGCTGCGCGAGGAGATGAACCTCACGGGCACCAAGCACGGCTGCGAACTCGGCGAGTGCGGTGCCTGCACGGTGCAGATCGACGGCATACCGATTCTCAGTTGCCTTCTGCTCGCCATCGAGGCCGTCGGCAAGGAAGTGCGCACGGTCGAGGGGCTCGCTGTCGGCAGCGAACTGTCGCCGCTGCAGCACGCGTTTGCGGACCTCGGTGCGGCGCAGTGTGGCTACTGCACGCCGGGCATCCTGATGACTGCCGACGCACTGCTGACCGAGAACAAGGAGCCGTCGCGCGAAGAGATCAAGCAGTGCCTCGCGGGCAACCTGTGCCGGTGCACGGGCTACCTCAAGATCTTCGAAGCGGTGGAGTTGGCGGCGGCGCGTTGCCGCGGTGAACAGGCCGAGCCGAGCAAGGAGTCGATCTATGGTTCTTGACGACCCCACGATTCGCTCGGCACCAGAGGCGCGCTTGGCACCGAAGGCACGCACCGACGCGCCGTGGCAGCACGACGTCGAGAAGAAGGATCTCAAGGTCATCGGCAAGCCCTACCGCAAGGTCGACGCGCGCAGCAAGGTCAGCGGGCTGACCCTGTTCGCCGACGACCTCGTCTTGCCGCGCATGCTGCACATGAAGCTGCTGCGCAGCACCATGGCGCACGCCGAGATCGTGCACATCGACACCAAGAAGGCCGAGGCGCTGGCCTCTGTCAAGGGCGTGCTGACGGGCAAAGACCTGCCGATTCCGTTCGGCATCCTGCCCGTGAGCCAGGACGAACACGCGCTGTGCCTCGACCGCGTGCGCTTCGTCGGCGATCCCATAGTCGCGATCGCGGCGACCGAAGAGGAGATCGCGTGGGACGCGTGCCGCCTCGTCGACGTCGAATACAAGCAGCTGCGCACGATCGGCGGCATCCACGAGGCAGCCGAGAACGACGACCCGCGTCTGCACGACTACGGCGTGCGCGGCAACATCCACCGCCTCGAGAACCTCGAGTTCGGCGACCTGGCCGAAGGCTTCGCGAAGGCCGCGCACGTGCGCGAGGACACGTTCTTCTTCGAAGGCAACACGCACCTGCCGATGGAGCAGCATGCGACGCTTGCGCACTTCGACAAGGACGGCAAGCTCACGGTCTGGTCGAGCACGCAGACGCCGCACTACCTGCACAAGGCGCTCGCGCGAACGCTCGACCCGCTGCCCGCGCACCACATCCGCGTCATCGCCTGCCCCAACGGCGGCGGCTTCGGCGGCAAGAGTGATCCGTTCAACCACGAGATCGCGGCCGCGAAGATGTCGATGCTCACGGGTCGACCGGTCAAGATCTGCCTGACGCGCGAGGAAGTGTTCTGGTGCCACCGCGGTCGCCATCCCGTGCTCATGCGCGCCAAGATCGGCGTCAGTAAGACGGGGCGCATCACGGCCCTCGACTTCCACAGCTACCTCGACGGCGGCGCCTACGGTAGCTACGGCACGGCGAGCACGTTCTATACGGGGGCGCTGCAGACCGTGACCTACGCGGTCGACAACTACCACTTCCGCGGCGCGCGCTTCTTCACCAACAAGCCGCCGTGTGGGCCCAAGCGCGGCCACGGCACGCCGCAGCCGCGCTTCGCCCTCGAAGTGCAGCTCGACAAGATCGCGTGCGACCTCGGTATCGATCCGGCGCAGATCCGGCTCGACAACCTGGCGCCGCGCGATTCGCTGACGGCCAACTTCCTGCGCATCGGTTCGATGGGCCTCGGCGCATGCATCCAGAAGGTCGTCGATGGCTCGGGTTGGAAAACACGCCGCGGCAAGCTCGGCAAGCAGGGTCGTTCTCCTTTGGCGAACGGCAAGTTCCGCGGCCTCGGCCTCGCCTGCAGCAGCTACCTGTCGGGTGCCGGGCTTCCGATCTACTGGAACGGCATGCCGCACTCGGGTGTGCAGCTCAAGCTGGACCGCAGCGGTCTCGTCACCGCGTTCTGCGGCAGCACCGACATCGGTCAGGGCAGTGAAAGCGTGCTCGGCTGGATTATCGGCGAAGTGCTCGGCATCGATCCGCTCGGCATCAAGGTTGTCACGGCCGATACCGACCTGACGCCGGTCGACCTCGGCAGCTACAGCTCGCGCGTCACCGTGATGACCGGCAACGCGGCGATGCAGGCGGCCGAACGCGCGCGCGACATTCTCGCCAAGGGAGCGGCCGAGAAGCTCGGCGTCCCCGCGGGGCGGCTCGTGTTTGCCGACGAACGCGTGTTCGACGCCGAGGAGCCGAGCACGGGCATGACGTTCCAAGAAGCGATTTGCGCGGCAGAAGCGCGCTTTGGCACGATTGGTACGGTCGGCAGCTACTCACCGCCGGCGTCGGCCGCGAAGTTCCGCGGCGGCGGCGTCGGCCCGAGTCCGAGCTACAGCTATTCGGCCTGTGTCGTCGAGGTCGAGGTCGATGCCGAGACCGGCGTCTACACGGTGCCCAAGGTTTGGATGGCGCACGACCTCGGCCGCGCCCTCAACGCCGCCGTCGCGATGGGGCAGATCGAAGGCTCCGTCTACATGGGCCTCGGCGAAGCGATGATGGAGGAGATGGCTTACCGCGACCGCACGCACAAAGGCCAGCGCATCTTCGTGCACAAGATCCCGTCGCTGCTCGAATACAAGAGCCCGACGACGCTCGAGATGCCGGAGGTCGTGACCTACGTCGTCGAGGATCCGGATCGCAATGGTCCGTTCGGCGCCAAGGAAGTCGGTCAGGGCCCGCTGCTGCCGATGATGCCCGCAGTCGCCAACGCGGTCTTCGATGCAGTCGGCGTGCGCGTCGACGAGATTCCGGTCACGCCCGAGAAAGTGTTCGCGGCGCTGCAAGCCAAGCAGAACGGCAAGGAGCCGCGCTACGGTCCGGCCAACGACGAGAAGGGCGTGCCGAAGGTCGACTTCGGCGAGTCGCTCAAGATCAAGACGCCGTGGCAGGGTGGCGACGGCACGGCGTGGAACGAACCCAAGCGCGAGAAGAAGGCGGCCAAGTAGGCCCATAAGAACGACCATGCTGCGACTCCCTGCGTTCACCTACCACCGCCCCAAGACCGCGGCCGAGGCCGTTCGCCTCGCGAGCGAGCACGGCAAGGAAGCGATGTACGTCGCCGGCGGCACCGATCTCTATCCCAACATGAAACGCCGCCACCAGGTGCCGACGCAGGTCATCTCGCTGCAGGACGTGCCGGGTGTGCACCAGGTCGAGGTGCATGAGAGCGGCGGCGTGCGGATCGGCGCGATGTGCAAGCTGACGACGCTCGAGCGGCATCCGTACCTGCTGCAGCACTTTTCGGGTCTGGCGCACGCCGTTCGCGAGATCTCGACACCGCTGCTGCGCAACATGGGCACGATCGGCGGCAACCTGCTGCTCGACACGCGCTGCACCTACTACAACCAGAGCCACGAGTGGCGCGAGTCGATCGACTTCTGCATGAAGAAGGACGGCGCGATCTGCTGGGTCGCGCCAGCTTCGCCGCGCTGCTGGGCCGTGCAGAGCAGCGACACCGTGCCGGTCGTCGTCGCGATGGAATGCGACGTCGAGCTCGTCGGCAAAGACGGCACGCGTCGCATCCGCGCCGCCGACCTCTACCGCGACGACGGCATCGAGTACCTGACCAAGAAGCCCGAGGAGTTGCTGACGCGCATCTACCTGCCACCGCCAGGCAAGTGGAAGGCCAGCTACGTCAAGCTGCGCCGCCGCGACACGTTCGACTTTCCGGTGCTCGGCGTCGGCGCGTGCTTGTGGTTCGACGACGACGGTGTCGTGACGCAAGCCAACGTGAGGCTCGGTGGGGTGGGTTCGTACGCGATCCCAGCGACCGAGACCGAGAAGCTGCTGGTCGGCAACAAGCTCACCGACGAACTGATTGCAGCGGCGGGCACCGCGGCGATGAAGCCCGCGCGCACGATGGACAACACAGATCTCGATGTGTACTGGCGCAAGAAGGTCGCGCCGGTGTACGTCGCACGCGCTCTCGCGGCGTGTCGGTGAGGTTACGATAGACGCATGTCCGCCGACGAGATAGTGATCCGGGTGCCCAGAGCCGAGTGGGACGGTCGTGCCGCCGACATGCGCAGTCGGCTCGTGACCTGGTTGTGGCACGAGCCACCGTCGAGAGGCCGTGGCATCGTGTTCGACTTCACAAGCGTGGAGTTCATGGAGCCGTGGGCGATGTCGATGTTCGCCGCCTACGGCCTGGAGATGCGGCGGCGCGGCGTGTCGGTGCGTTCCGTCTTTTCCGCGTCACCATCCAACCTGTACCTCGTCGGCATGGGTCTGCAGGAACTGCTGGATACCGGGACTTCGGCACGGAGCTCCGGCAAGTGGCAGCACTCGCACCAGAACACCGGGTTGCATGTTGTGCGCGATTACGACAGCCTGCGTCGCTTCAAGGCAAGCGCGGACCTGCTGGCCTTGCAGCATTGTCCCGAAGCGGCGGATGCGCTGCGCTACGCCATGGATGAGGTCGGGCGAAACGTGATCCAGCACTCGGTCTCGGAGATCGGTGGGGTCTGCATCGCACAGCACTTCCCCGACGACAATCGCCTGCAGGTCGCAGTGTGTGACTTCGGACAGGGAATCAGGTCGCACATGCAGGCCAGGAACCCGGAACTGCAGAGGGACATCGAGGCTCTTCGGTTAGCTATCCTGCCCCATGCGTCGGGAGCGGTTCCGTCGGGGCCGTTTGGCGGCGAACAGAACTCCGGGCTTGGACTGTTCTGTAGCTCTGAGTTGGCATGGCGTGCACGGGGGTCACTCTGGATCGCTTCCGGCAGGGCGCTGCTCGGGGTTCGAGGTGACGTGCCAACCCAAGATCGAAGCCAACCTACCCGCGTCTATCGCTCGATCGAGCGCTGGCCTGGCACGGCCGTCGTCGTGGACTTTCACACGGACGCTGTCTCCAGCCTGCCCGACGTGCTCGACCAATGTTCGAAGGTTGCTGCGGAAGCGCGGCAAATGGCTGGACCCGCGGGGCTTGACTTCCTCAGCGACGGCGTGGACATGGAGTCGGCCTACACGATCCACGTGCTAGACTTCGACGGCGACAACAACGTGGCCCTGACGACTCGCAATCGTGAGATCATGCCGCGCCTGCACAGGGGCGAGTCGGTGGTGCTCGACTTCTCCGGCGTTCGCGCCCCGGCGCAGTCGTTCGTTCATGCCCTGCTCGCGGAACCACTCAGTGTGCCGGGGAGCTTGGTGCGTTTGTCGTTCGCACATTGCGCACCCTCCGCGCGAGCGGTTCTGCGGATGGTTGCCGCCTATGCGTCCTATCGCCGAGTTGTCGAGTGAGGTGACGGTAGTGCCACTTCGGCGGACGCCCCCACGACTCAGACGTTCCTCTACGACGCCAAGTGTGCCGTGTAGTTGACGGGGGCGTGGTCGGCGAGGGT
Organism: Planctomycetota bacterium; assembly: GCA_039921435.1. Classification (GTDB taxonomy): domain Bacteria; phylum Planctomycetota; class UBA1135; order UBA1135; family UBA2386; genus DASVAL01. The sequence continues at coordinate 7,206 of JBDSBS010000998.1, forward strand.
CTCGTGCGGATCGAACCAACGGCGATCGCTCAGGGAACGTTCCACCGCAGCCAGATCTTCGGGCGAAAGGTCGTCGCGCACGGTGTCGTCGCCCGCGATGTGCTGCAGTAGACCGCCGTGCGTGTAATCCAGACGCTTTGGGGGCAGCGTGGGAACGACGTCCCGGTCGTTCACGACGCGATGCAAGGGACAGCGCAACGTCTGCCAGAACGCCGCATCGCCGACGCGCGGAGCGCCGAACGTGTAGGCCGCCACGAACTCGCGCCGCGCAGCAGCCAGGGTCGCCAGTGCGCCACCGAGACTGTGCCCGGTGACGAAGGTCGGCAGTCGCAGTTGATCGAGCGCTGACTCCACCTCGTCCCAGACCTTCGCCAATCCCCGCGCAAATCCCTCGTGCACGCGACCACCATATGGCCACTCGACGGGAGCCACCCGCAAGTTAGTCAGACAGTCACGGAGGTCGGCGGTGCCTCGAAACACGAGCACCGCACACCCTTCGCCAACGACGACGGCACACTGCGTACCGCCCTCGTCGAAGAACCGCAGTTCGCCGAGTCCCACGCGCTCGAAGAACGTCGCGCGGCCGTCTCGACGATAGATCGTGCGGGAGATCTCGCTGCACCACCACGCGTGGCCGAGGTCCCAGCCGGACACACCGGGGTCCATCGCGGGTCTGCCGTTGCGTGAAGCGAAGAAGTCCGTCGCCTTGCCCGGGTCGAGCACGGCTTCCCAGCGGTTGTCGAGGGTCATCGCGCTCGGCATTGTGGCGTCCGCAGCGCGTGTACCGTGAGCGCTTCCCCGCCGCTCGCCTACTTCTCGGCATCATGTCGCGGCGGTGGAGACTCGGCGAGCGATGGCGGTCCGCCGCCGGGACCGTGTTGCTTACAGCGTTGGCGGAGCACAGGTCTCAGATCCAAGGATCCGTCATGACCACGCGCCCGCAGCGGCACCACCTGCAAGGGCTGCCTTGCCCATGGGACCGAGCCGGTCCGGCCATCGTTCGAGACGCATTGACAGGTTGCCGATACGTTATAACATCGTGACAACCATGGAAGCACCGAGGATCGAACTCACCCTTCGCCGCGTTGGCAACTCGCTGGGAGTGATCTTGCCCAAGGAGGCGCTCGAGGCGCTCGGCATCGAGAGCAAGGAAGGGGAGAAGCTCGCGCTCAGCAAGCTCCCCGACGGCCGAGGTCTCGAGCTGCGGCACGTCGACGAGAGGTTCGAGAAGAAGCTTGCCTTGCTGCGCGACACGATGAAGCGCTTCAAGAACACGCTGCGCGAGCTCGCGAAGTGACTCGTGAGCCGGACTGGGTGAGCACCGACGACGCGTTGCTCTACCATGGCGAGCTCATTCGCGTCTTCGGTGGCGACGCGGGGCTGCGTGATCGTGGGTTGCTCGAGTCGGCGCTCGACCGCGCACGCAACGTGTTCGCCGACGAGAGCCAGGACTTGTGCGGGCTCGCCGCGACCCACGCGCATGGCATCGCCAAGAACCATCCGTTCGTCGATGGCAACAAGCGCGTCGCCTTCGTCGTGACGCGCGTGTTCCTCGGCATGAACGACGTCGACTTCGATCCACCCGAACACGAAGCGGTCGTGATGGTCGAAGGGCTCGCCAGTGGCAAGGTATCGCTCGCCGACTTCACGGCGTGGGTGCGCAAGCACTCGCAGTGACCTGTGCACCGTTGCCGGTCTCGAGGTCGACTGGGCAGCGCTAGGCGGTCGTCGGCCCGTCGGATCCTTCGGCGTTCGAAGTGCTGCGCGCTACTTCTCGCGAGCCTTCCACAACTTCAGCAGCTCCGCCTCCCGCTCCGGAGTGAAGCCCGCTTTTAGCCCCGCCTGCCGCTCGGCCGGCAGTGTGCGGAACCAGTCCAGCGTCTCCTTCGCCGTGACTTCCGTTGGCCGAAACTTCAGCCCCGCCTTGATCTCCGGTGTCAGATCGAACTGCGCAAACCCAGCCGTGCGCCCGCGCATGACCTGGAAGGCCGGCAGCTGCCTGCCGTACGGTTGGTGTCCGTTGGCCTTCAAGAACTCCGCGTCGACCCACGTGTAGGTCCCCGTTGCGCCGACTGCCTTGTGGATGCGCTCGACGAACTGCTTGAACGGCTGCCCCAGGTGCGGACCGACGGCATTGAACACGCCGTACGTCGCGTCTTCGACGAGCTTGACGCAGAACTCGACGAGGTCGCGCACGTCGATGATCTGCACGTGATCGCTGCCGTCGCCGGGCACGAGCACTTCGCCACCGCGCGCGATGCGCACCGGCCAGTACGTGAAGCGATCGGTGTCGTCCTCGGGGCCGACGATGAGACCGGGTCGCACGACGGTGACGCGGCCCGGCATGAGCGCGTGCGCTTCCTTCTCGGCGTAGGCCTTGGCGTGGCCATAGCTCAGCGGCTTGCCTTCGGCGATCGGCGAGTTCTCGCGCGTGAGCACGGGCGCCTCGCACGTCATCGGCACGCGACTCGTGTCGGCGTAGACGGAGCGCGTCGAGATGAACAGGTACTGAGCCACCGCGTCCTTCAGCAGCTCCGCGGATGCCTTGACCCACTCGGGCGCACTGCTGCGTGATGCCGACTCGTCGATCACGGCATCCCACTTCCTGCCTTTCAGCGCGTCGAGGTTGTTCTCGCGATCGCCAGTCAGTTCTTCGACGTCCTTGCCGAACAAACCCGGTGCGCTCTTGCCGCGATTGAAGATCGTGATTTCGTGCCCGCGCGCCAGCGCGAGGCGCACCTGGTGCGGCCCGACGAAGCCGGTGCCACCGAGGATCAGGATCTTCTTGGTGAGGCGGGGAGCGAACAGCTTTGCTGGCTCGAACGCCGCTGCCGTGCCGAGAGCGAGACTGGTGCCGAGGAAGTTGCGGCGCGTGTTCATGGTTGTTCCCATCGGTGCGTGGTATCGCGGGGTGGCGTTGGACCGTACCAGCCGAGCTGGTTACCCGCTACGTCGACGCGCGAATGCCCGCATCGGGTATCGTCGCCCCGATGTTCCGCCCCCTCCACCCCGTTGGCCTGATTGGCCTTTTCCTCACCGGCGCGGTTGCCGCCCAAGGCGCGTGCCTCGATCAGTCCTACCTGCCGATTTCGCTGACGAACGGCCTCGAGGTCACCGCCAACCAACCGGTGACGCAGACGTTCACGGTCGGTCGCACCGGTCGGCTCACGCAGGTCGAGATCTCGCGCATCCGCCACCACAACGGCATCTCGAGCAACCCGCTGCAGATCGCCATCGTCACCACGAACGCCTCGGGCACGCCAATGCCGAACGCGCTGGCGACCGTGACGGTATTGCCCGCGAACATCTCGACGTCGATCGCACCGCTGCCGATCGACCTCAGCGCCTTCAACATCCAGGTGGTGGCCGGCCAGGTGCTCGGTCTCGCGCTGAC
>JBDSBS010000999.1:0-3018 GCA_039921435.1 Planctomycetota bacterium
AGAACACATTGCCGGCGATGTCCTCGTTCGAGTACGGCTGGTTGGCGATCTTGCAGCCGGATGGAAGCTGCAGTGCCGCCAACGTCGCGGCGGCGAACAGCAGTCTGGAGCGGACGGTGGGCATCGAGCGGATTCCTGCGTGGCACCGTGTGTCTGTGCAGCGATGCGATGATGCCACGACGCGGGCGCTTCCGCCGCCGTCGTGGGTCAAAGCCACAGAAAAGACGGCATAATCGCCACAGCGCTCCGCCGCGCTCCGCCTCACCCCTCTCGTCGCCCCAGCGAGGAGATCAGAATGGACCAACTGATTCGCGAACGCCTCAGTTTCCAGCAACAGACGAGAACTTGACGACAAGCTGGCCGTCTATTAGATCGATACGAAAAGCACGGCGCCGGGCGGACCAATCTGGCCTGCGGGTTCGTGCGCAAGACCCTATAGAAACTGACCCGCGAGCGCGACATGGCGCGCTCGCGAGCTGTTCCCGATCAACTGCTCCTGCGAATCCTCAACAGGCCTAGCAGCATGAGCCCTAGCGAAATCGCGACCATGGCTTGCCAAGCGAGTGTCGGAATGATGGGCGCCGGACCTACCGCCACGACCAGGTTCACGACCTGATTCAACACTTGCGAAGTGCTTGTCAGATTGTTGGCGTCGCCGCTGTAGATTGCAGTGATGGGATGCGTGCCCGCGACGAGTGACGAGGTAGTGAACGTTGCGGTGTTCCCGGAAACTGTCGAAGTACCGAGCACGATGGCACCGTCGAGGAACTGCACGGTACCCGCTGGCGAGAGCCCGTTCACGGTGGCCGTGAAGGTAACGGATTGTCCCACCAGCGATGGATTGACAGAGGACGACAGAGTCGTTGTCGTTGCGCTTGGTCCAACCGCATTGACGACCTGATTTACGACCGGCGAGGTGCTTGTCTGGTTGTTGGGGTCCCCTGCGTACACTGCGGTGATCGGATGCGTACCCTGCGTCAGCGTGCTCGTGGTCAGCGTGGCGGTGGTTCCGGACAGGGCGACAGTACCCAGGACCGTTGCGCCGTCGAGGAACTGCACATTTCCGGTCGGACTGCTGCCGGTCACGGTGGCGGTGAAAGTCACCGACTGCCCGACCAGCGAAGGATTCAGTGAAGAAACCAGCGCGGTGCTGGTAGACGTCGGGCCGACCACCAGGCACTGCGAGAACTCGCTCGTGTTCCCCCGCGTAGTGTCGGTCGCGGTGGAGGTAATGACGGCTTGACCGGCCGGAACCGCAAATGCCAAGGGCCCGAAGCTCGCATTGCCCGCGCCGTCGGTCGTAACATTGGTGGAGCCGATGAATGTCTGGCCCTGTCCATAGCCCTGCAAGCCGCACGCCGCATTGGAGAAGAATTCGATACGGAATTGGGTGCTGGCCAGGCTGTTCAGTGTGCCGCTGACGGTGGCACTGCCGGCGGCGACAACCGCGGCGGTGATCACCGGAAAATTCTGTCCATCATTGCCTGGAACGGTATCGACGTCGTTGAGGTCGTTGAGGACGGGCACGCCGGGTGTTGAATCGTTCAACGTGATGCCCAGCAACTGATTCGAGTAAATCGAGTTGCCCAGAATCTGGTTACCCTCGACGTTCAATTTGAGCCACACGCCCGGCCCGTCGTTGAACGCGATCGTATTGGGTTGGCCGGGTCCCGTACCGCCGATTGTCGCGTTGTTCACGCCGCGAATCAGAACACCGCCGGAGTTCGAGTTTGGCAGTGGGCTCGTGCCGTCGCGCTGAGTGCCGATCAGGTTTCCTTGGATCACCAACGGACCGGCGGGACCGCCGATGGTACTGATTCCTCCGCCCAGATTGCCCGAAATCAGGTTGCCGATTACATTCGTATTGTTAACGTTGCTCAAACCTATTGCCGATGCCTGGCTCAGCGATCCGATTCCTGCAGCATTGGAGCCGATATAGTTGCCTTGGATCACATGACCAACGGCGCCGCTGAAGATATCGATGATCAAGCCACCCTGCGCATTGCCCGAGATGAGGTTGCGGTCCGCATTGGCCGAACCGCCGATCGTGAGATTGTTACCGGAATTGTGGCGAATGCCAAACCCGCCAGCCAAGGGGGCTGGCACCAGCGTGCCGGCCGCGTTCGTTCCGAGAAAGTTACCGCTGATAGTCACGTTTACCGCATTGACGGTGATCAGGTCCCCGCCCTGATTGATCACGAGCCCACGGATGCTCGTACCGCTTCCGTCAATGACCAGTCGAGCGTTGATGCCGTTGATTTCGACCAGGAGTACGGCATTGATGCCCGCATTGAGCGTGTTAGTGTTTGCGGACGAACCTGGCTGCGTGTAGCCATCGATCGTCACTTGTTCGGAGATTGCTGGAAAGGCACTCGCCGGAGTGATCGTTTGCACACCTGCGCCCGCTATGTTGAAGACGATCGTGTCGGCGCCCGCGGCTGTATTCGCGTCGGTGATCGCCTGCCGAAGGCTGCCGGCGCCGGTGTCGTTGGTATTGGTGACGGTGAATGTCGCGGCGGAGATGACACTCGCGAAAGTCGAAAACAACAACGCGAGCCAGACGTTTGCGAAACGCAACATGGGAACTCCCGGGTTGAAATTACGGCAGTATTCTGGTCGCTAGCCGACCGTCCTGTCAATCCGAGGCCAATGACGACAAACGGCTGCTTCCTGCGTCTGCGTCGACGCAGCGCCCTCGATGGAGCGGCAGACACCCGGGATTCCAGTAAAGTGCCGCTACACGCGTCTTTACGCACTGGGCGCAAACGATCTGACCGGATACCCCGATGACCGACGAAGCCAGGAAGCCCGAGGATGACGAAGCAAAGAAGCGCCAGCGCGAGAACGTGGCGCAACTCCTCGCCGAATCACCGATCCGCAGCGAAGGCAATGCGCTGCTCGGCAGCCGTCGCGTCCCCTACTCGATCACCGCTCAATTCATTCCCGTCCTGCCTCCGTCGCTCGACGCGCGCGAAGGCGAGCCGCAGGCGGCAGTCTTCACCATCGCCTATGCGCTGA
>JBDSBS010001000.1:0-2842 GCA_039921435.1 Planctomycetota bacterium
GAGAAGCCCTGCGGCGTGAAGCCGCCGCTGTCGGTCTCGATCGCGGCTGTGTGCTTCGACAGTTCGCCCTTGTGGCTCTCGGCGTAGGCGAGCGCACCGCGCAGCCCGTTCTCTTCGTTGGCAAACAGCACGGCGCGGATCGTGCGCTTGGGCTGGATGCCGCAGGCCTTCAGCAGCCGCAGCGCTTCGAGAACGTGAGCGACGCCTGCACCGTCGTCGTGCGCGCCGCGGCCGAGGTCCCATGCGTCGAGGTGGCCGCCGATGAGCACGATCTCGTCGGGACGCGTGCTGCCGCGCAGTTCGCCGACCACGTTGGCGCCTGCCACGTCTGGTTTCGTCTCGCAACCGAGCACGAGGTGCACGCGCACGGGGCCGCTCTTGACGAGCGCTGACAGGGCTTCGGCGTCGGCGGTCGCGACGGCAGCCGCCGGCACCTTCGTGACCGCGTCGTCGTAGTTCATGGCGCCCGTGTGCGGATAGCCGTCGATCGTCGTCGTCATCGAACGAACGATCGCGCCGATCGCGCCGACCTTGCCCGCCTCGATCGCGCCGTTGCTGCGCTGGGGCACCGCTTCGCCGTAGGCCATGCCCGTGCGGCGCAGTGCGCGCGGCATCGGTCGGTTGAAGAACACGATCTTGCCGCGCGCAGCTTCACCGAGTGATTGCAGTTGTTCGAACGAACGCACCTCGACGATCTCTGCCTCGATGCCGCCCGGTGCGGTCGGGATGCTGCCGCCGAGTGCCGTCACGCGCAGCGGCATGGCGCCCTTGCCGACCACCTCAGCACGTTCTTCACCGCGCACCCAGCACGGCACCATGCACGGCTCGGCGCGCACGTTGTCGAGGCCGATGTCGCGCATCGTCGCGAGACCCCACGAGACGGCGGCGTCGTAACCCGGCGAGCCGCTGAGGCGTTTGGGCGCAGCAGCGACCAGCCCCTTCAGGATCTCGATGGCGCGGTTGTCGGCCAGCGCTCTTTCGGCGAGTTGGGTGCAGCGCTGCGTCAGGGCGGGATCGGTGCCCCCGGGAGTCGTGGCAACAACGGCAACGGGCGCTCTGCAACCGAGCAGTGTGGCAACGACGAACGTGTAGGAGGCGGTGCGCATCAAGGTGTGCCGAGCGTCGCGTGCGACCCGAGCCAAGTCCAGCGATGCGCGGGGATCGTCGGGGATCGCGGGCTGTGCAACTGCGACAAGGTCGAGAGCCGTCAACTGCTTGCCAGCGCCGGGTTGAGATCCGCTGACTGCGGTGCAGCGGCTTCGACACGCCCGCTTCGCAAGAATCAGGTCGAACCGGCAGTTCGAGAATGAACCTCGCGGCGCCCTCGCCGTTGGCCCGGGAGCCGCTGCACCGTCCCTCTCGCGCGGCCAAGGAACCTCATGCGCATCCTGTTTGGTGCCGTCGCGGCCCCTTTTCTGGCCGCCGCCTTCACGCTCCCCGCGCAGAGTCGCCCGATCGCACCCCGTGCAGATGGTGCGCCGACCATGCTGGCGACCGAACGGTTCCTGTTCGTGATGCGAGGCGACGTTCTTTATCAGTTCGACGTGCAGACACTGGTCCCGTTGCACACGTTCCAGTTTCCGCCCAGGGGCAGACCGCCGGCCGAGGGAGTGTCTGCCGGTGTGGTGGTCACCGACATGGAGGTTGTGGAAGAACCGCCACCGCCACCGCCACCTCCGCCACCACCTGGCCCCGCGACCGAAGCGCTCACTGCCAGCGTGGATGCCGCCTTGCAGTGGCTCGCCGAGCATCAGGACGAAGACGGGAAGTGGGATTGTGACGGCTTCATGAAGCACGATGACCCGGTCGTTGGCAAGGTGTGCGACGGTCCTGGCAATGCCGTGCACGACGTCGGGGTCACCGCTCTCGCCTTGCTCGCGTTCCTCGGCGACGGCCACACGATGCGCAGCGGTGCCCACAGGGAATCGGTCAAGAAGGCCGCTCTCTGGCTGCGGGACCAGCAGCAGGAAAACGGGCTGTTCGGCACCAACGCGTCCCACGACTTCATCTACGACCACGCGATCGCGGCGTACGCGATGAGCGAGACCTTCGGGCTGTCGAACTACCAGATGCTGAAGCCATACGCGCAGAAGGGCATCAACTACCTCGAGTCGCATCGCAATCCGTACTCGGTGTGGCGCTACCAACCGCGCGACAACGACAACGACACGTCGGTGACGACGTGGGCCGTGTGTGCGCTCGCCTCGGCGAACTTCTTCGGGCTCCAGGTCAACAAGACGGCGCTCGACTTGGCGTCCACGTGGTACGACCAGGTCACCACACCCAACGGACGGGTCGGCTACAGCAAGGCGGGCGAACCGTCGTCGCGCATGCAGGGCGACCACGCCAAGCGCTTCCCGGTCGAAAACGGCGAGACCATGATCGCGGCAGCGACGTTCGGCCGGTTCATGCTCGGCCAGAGCCAGGCGAGCAAGCCGATCCTGAAGGTCTCGGCGAACCTGCTGGCCAAGAAGCCGCCGCGTTGGGAGCCGGGCCACATCGACGCGGTCTACTGGTTCTTCGGCACCTACGCGATGTTGCAGATGGGCAGCGCGCACTGGCACACGTGGAACGGGGCGTTGGGCACGTTGCTCGACCATCAGGCTGCCGAAGGCAATGCCGCGGGATCGTGGGATGCTATCGGTGTATGGGACGAGGCCGGGGGCCGCGTGTTCGTCACCGCGCTCTACACGCTGTCGCTCGAAGCCGGATCGCGCATGAGCAAGCTGAAGAAGTAGGGGCGCGCGTCGATCGCAAGTCAGGTTGCGGCGGAAGGGGTCGCGCCCGAGCCCGAGGCGCTAGCCCGGATAATTCACGAGCAGATTGAAGTTCGAGAGGAGGA
>JBDSBS010001001.1:0-3249 GCA_039921435.1 Planctomycetota bacterium
CTCCGTGTTGCGCTTTCGGCTCTCACCATGGCCGAGTACTTCCGCGACGTTGCCAACCAAGACGTTCTTCTTTTCGTCGACAACATCTTCCGCTTCACCCAAGCGGGTTCGGAAGTGTCAGCGCTACTCGGCCGGATTCCTTCCGCCGTCGGTTACCAGCCGACCTTGGCGTCGGAAATGGGCGAGTTGCAAGAACGCATTACTTCCACGAAAAACGGCTCGATTACCTCGGTTCAGGCCATTTACGTGCCGGCCGACGATCTCACCGATCCGGCGCCGGCGACTGCGTTCGCTCACCTCGATGCAACCACCGTTCTGTCGCGTCAGATCGCCGAGCTGGGCATCGACCCGGCCGTCGACCCGCTCAAGTCGACTTCGAAGATGCTCAGTCCCAGCGTCGTCGGCGAAGACCACTACAAGGTCGCGCGCGAAGTGCAGCGCACGCTGCAGCGTTACCAGGACCTGCGCGACATCATCGCGATCCTCGGCATCGAAGAACTCAGCGAAGAGGACAAGCAGGTGGTCGGCCGCGCCCGCCGCATCCAGCGCTTCCTGTCGCAGCCGTTCTTTGTCGCCGAAGCGTTCACCGGCACGCCGGGCAAGTTCGTCAAGCGCGAAGACACCGTGCGGTCCTTCAAGGAGATCCTCGAAGGCAAGCACGACGGTCTGCCGGAGTCGGCCTTCTACATGGTCGGTTCGATCGAAGAGGCCGTCGCGCGCGGCAACAAGTAGCCGCGACACAGGAAACGGACACAGGAAGCCGCGACAACAGGAAGCCGCGACAACAGGAAGCACAATGGCCGCCGAACTCCACCTCCGCATCGTCACTCCCGATCGCACCATCGTCGACCGCAAGGTCGCGAGCGTGACGTTCCAGGGCGTAGACGGCAGCTACGGCATCCTGCCGCGCCACGCGCCGCTGATGACGGCGATTGCGTCGACGGGAACCGCGCGCATCACCGAGACCGACGGCAAGAAGCTCGAGCTGTTCGTCAGCGACGGCTTCGCGCAGATGCAGCACAACGTGCTGACGCTCGTTTGCGAGGCCGGCGAGTTTGCCCACGAGATCGACCTCGAGCGCGTCAAGGCGGCCGAGGCGAAGGCGCGCGAGAAGATGGCCGGGCTCGATCGCCTCAGCGAGGACTTCATCAAGGCCGAGGCGTCGCTGCGCAAGGCGTTGGCTCGCGAGCTGCTGGCGCGACGCGGTTCGGGCACTGGTCACCTCTGAACTGGTCATCGCTGAACTGACCATCGCTGAACTGACCATCGCTGGGCTGGTAATTTCTGGGCTGGCAATCTCCGGGCTGGGCACACCTGACCTCGTCGGGCCCGACGAGTAGACTGCTGCCCGCAAGCATGCCTTTCCGCCCGCTCCCCATGAACCTGCGCACCCTCTGCACAACGGGCCTTCTTTGGCTCGCCGGTGTTCCTGCCATCGCCTCTGTACTCCGGCAAGATCCGGCCCCGGCCAAGCCCGAGACGAGTGCGCAGGGCGCCATACCCGAGTGCAAGGCGATGACCAAGACGGCATCGGGCCTCGAGTGGGGTGTGCTCGCGAAGGGCCGGGACGAACCTCCTCCCGGCGCCGACGACATCGTTTCGGTGCAGTACACGGGTTGGCTCACCGACGGCACCAGGTTCGACGGTACGCGCGACGCGGGGCGCGCGGCACGGTTCATAGTGAAGTCGGCTCTCAAAGGCTTTGCCGAAGGCCTGCAGTTGATGGCGCCCGGCGCGCACTACAAGTTGGTCGTGCCTGGCGACCTCGCCTACGGCGCGCATGGGCGGCCGCCCCTCGTCGGCAGCGACGCGACCCTCGTCTTCGAGATCGAACTGCTCGACATCACGCGCATGCCGAAGTGGCGTCCGGCCAACCCCGATGCACAGCAAACCACCGGCAATGGCATCAAGTGGGAAGTGATCCAGAAGGGTCAAGGTGCTGCGGCGTCGCCGACGGACGGCGTCTCGCTGCGCTTTGCGTACTGGAACCCGGCCGGCGTGCTCGTGGAGTGTTCGGAGAAGAACAACAACCAGTACGTGAGCGGAACCATGACCACGTTGCAGCCGCAGTTCTTGAGGGACGTGGTCGCGAGCTGGCGAGTCGGCGAGATCCAGCGTCTCGAGGTGCCAAAGCAGCTCGTGGAGAATGCCCAGATGGACACGATCTGGGAGGTCGAGCTCGTGCGCGTCAACAAAGTGCCGGCCTTCCGCGCTGGCAATCGCGCGAAGACCGTGACGACCCAGAGTGGGTTGTTGTACGAAGTGGTCGAGATGGGCACCGGCCCGTCGCCGAAAATGTCCGACATCGTGCTCGTGCACTACACGGGCTGGCTGCAAGACGGCACGTTGTTCGACAGTTCGCACGCGCGCGGCGAACCGTGGCAGTCCTCGATGCGCCGCATGATGCCGGGCTGGACCGAGGGCGTGCAGCTCATGAAGGTTGGCAGCACGTTCCTGTTCACGATCCCGGCGGACCTCGCCTACGGTGCGAGTGGGCGTCCGCCCGTGATTCCGGCGAATGCGACGCTCGTGTTCCTCATCGAGTTGGTCGAGATCAAGAAGTGACACGTTGGCCGAGCTGGGCCATCGACAAGAGGCCGCAGCCGAGCCATTGGCTTCTCTGGAACGACGCCAGACCGTATCCACTCTGCAGCGCAAAGTAGTCGCCAATCCGAAGAAAGGGGGTGCGAACGAGCCGACCCAAGGCCATCATGCGCGCCATGCAGACCCCTTCGTCCGCTGCGGCGCCGGCCGCGCCACCAGCGAACGTCGCTCCGGTGCCCGTGCTCGAGGCGCGCAGCGTGTTCCGCTTCCGCGCCGTCGAGGGCCAGCAGCTGCCGATCGTGCGCGACGTGTCGTTCTCGCTGCGCGCGGGTGAGTTCGCCACGATCATGGGCCCATCGGGCTCGGGCAAGTCGACGCTGCTGCACCTGCTGGCTGGCCTCGAGAAGCCGTCCGCCGGCGAAATCCTGGTCGCCGGTCAGGATCTCGGCAGGGGCGACGAAGAGCACCGCGCCGCCGTGCGCCGCAGCCGCATCGGCTTCATCTTCCAGTTCTTCCACCTGCTGCCCGACCTCACGGTGCACGAGAACGTGACGTTGCCGCTGCGCATCGCCGGCCAGAATCCCAGGAAGCACCAAGGCCGCATCCACAACCTGCTCGAACTACTCGGCGTCGAGAAGCTGCACAAGCGCCTGCCGTCGGCGCTGTCGGGCGGCGAGATGCAGCGCGTGTCGATCGCGCGCGCGC